>JAUWTT010000119.1 GCA_030614585.1 Acidobacteriota bacterium | reverse complement strand
CGAAGATTGAATGCTTCCACCTGTATCAAAGGCCCACTTCTGAGTTCCCTCCTGAGCGAAGAGCGATTGTTGAGGTAAACAGAGGAAGGTCAAGAACATCAGGGAGAATACAACCCGCACTAGATGCGTGTTTCGAGAACAGCCAAACTTCAACATATCTTCATTCCTTTCGTTCCTGACCGGGTCAGGGGACTCTACTGATAAGTAATCGGTGAAAATAAGAATCGGGAATATTACATGCAAGTGTAGACTAACAATGATCGTTCTGCAAGATGGAATCGGGAAAAAAGGATTCGCGGTGTAGATACTTCCAAGACCGTTGAAGGGCCCGGGACCAGTGACACATATCAAGTGACAAGTGCCGGATCGGTTCCCTTTGTCGTAAGCTTTGTCGTGAACCTTGTCGATTCGTCCACGCGGATTCCGACAAAGTTCGCGATTAAGTTCACGACAAAGAATGATAGCTGCCGGATGCCGGACCTGTCCTCCATAGCTCGGAGAGCGAAGGAGGATACCGGATGCCGGATGGACTTGGCTTTCAAAGCCCCGCAATTCCTGGCCGTCCATGCCTCAGTTCAGAACTTGTTCCGAGTCGGTCGTCATCTCCTTCGTGCCCAACACCATCGTCTGTTGGGAACAGGTGAAGCGGAGCCAATCCGAGTATGTCGCAAGAATCGAGACGACACCCTCAACTCAGCAGTACAGTGTGCAACAGTGTTTTTAGGACTCAGGACTCAGGACGTCAAAGCCTGCCGGAATTCTCTGGGCTTCATCCAGCCTCCCCAGCCCCAGGTACGTCGTTATCAAGATCCTGTGACCAAAGGTCGCTACGCGACTTCTTCGGAAATTCTATTCAGAAGCTGTTCCTTTCAGATACTTGTCCGAAAACGCAAGGATTGCGTTCCAGCCCTGGATGCGATTGGCAGTCTTCGTGAATCCGTGACCCTCATCGCCAAAAAGGACGTATTCAACAATCCCGTCTTTGTTTCGGATTGCCTCGACCATTTCGTCACTTTCAACTTGCAGGACTCTCGGATCGTTGGCTCCTTGCAGGATGATGACCGGCCTGGTGATCTGATCTGCATGAAACAGCGGAGAGATCTCGTACAGCATATCCTCTTGGGTTTCGGGGTTTCCGAGTTCTCGATACAGCGCAAACTTTTGACTCTCCCACCAGGCGGGAATGTTCTTCAGGGTCCTGACCCAGTTCGTGACTCCAAAAAGATTAACTCCAACGGCAAATTCCTCCGGCTCGAACGCCAAGGCTGCCATGACCATGTAACCTCCGTAGGAACCGCCCAAAATACCGATCTTCTCAGGATCAATCCAGTCCACGTTCTTGGCTAGCCAGTTCTTGGCATCGATGCACTCCCACAGGGGTTCACGTCCGTGCTTCTGATCATCCGCCATCGAGAAAGAACGGCCAAAACCTGAAGAACCTCTATAATTCAAGTCAAACACGGCGTAGCCATGATTCACCAGAAACTGCTTGGACGGGTTATAAGTGGGCCTGCTTTGGCCACCTGGACCACCATGTATCATCAGAAAAGCTGGGACCTGGTTTTCCGGATTGGCTTCCAGTGGCTTGTACAAGTACCCGTAGAACTCAAGCCCGTCTCGAGCCTTCATCGTGATCAACTCCGATTGGACGAGGTGGTTCGCGTGAATCTCCGGATTCAGGTTGTCGGTCAATTGGGTGGGTTCTCCAGTAGCCAGGTTGTATACGAAGAGGTTCGAGGGCGCGTTATCGTTGATGATATAGAATTGCATCAACTCTTCGCTTCGGCTAAAAGAGACGCCCGACAGATCACCTTCGGGTAGATCTGCGACCTCGAGTTTTTCACCCGTGTTCGTGTTTTCAATGATGATTTGTGTTACGGCGTTCTCATTTACACCGATGACCCGGTAAGTGCCTTCATGGCTGTAGTAGACATACCTGACATCCCATTTCTGGGGACGAAAGACCTCTTTCCGCTCCCCCGTTTCCAGGTCATAACTCATCAGATGAAGCCAGTCGCTGCCTTCATCGGTCAGGTAGAGCAACTTCTTGTCATCAGGCGTGAAATCGGCCGCAGAGTGCCTGATCTCTCCCTCCTCGACGGAGATCAGGACAGGTTTGCCATCTCCCTCTCGATCCACCAGGTAGAGATCAGTGTCAAAGTCGTTGTGAATCTTCTCCAAGACTATCCAGCGCTCATTTCGGCTCACGGCAGACAGATTGAGCCCGTCCTCGTTCTTGTAAATGAGTTCGGGTTCCAGCGTCTCGATGTCCCATTGGTAAACGTCGAAAAAACGGGAGTCGCGGCGGTTATTACCGGTAAAGAAAGAGGTGAGGTCATGGGCGAACCCGTAGAAAACCTCCTTGGCATTTTCGCCTTCGGTCAATTCGGTGATATTTCCTTCGGGATCGCGGATGAAGAGATGGTTAATCTCGTTTCCACCCTGGTCGGAGGTGTAAAGGAACCGCTCGTCATTGGGCATATAGCCGTAAGGAAAAACAGTCTCGTTGGTTGAATCTGTCAACATCGTCGTCTCACCGGTTGAGATGTTGATGCTATAAGCGTTATAGATGCCGGTTTCATTGCTGTAGACCAGGAGCTTGGTCTCGTCCGGACTGAAGTATCCTCCTCCCATCGAAACAGTCTTCAGAAACTGCTCAATAGAGTAGGTCTGAAACGGCACCTTTTGCTCCTCGGGTTCCTGCACTGCACAAGCTCCCAGAAAAGCTGTCATTGTGAGAAAAAGAAAGGCTTTAGTTTTCATTGGGCTAATTTCTCGCTCAAAGTTAGAGTTCTGCGAATCTTTACTCGATCAAAATGCCACAAGAACGGGGATTCTTCTAGAACTTGGCCTGTATTTCTGAGAACGTGACTTCTGCCCTCCAGGAATAGATCCTTCTTCCTCGGCCTACCTACGTGCACCGGTATTGCGCAGCACTATTGATCGTCGCAGGTCTGGTTTCAGGATTCTCGTATGGGCAGACATTCTCAACGGATTTCGAGTTTGAAGATAGCTCGGGAGAATTCACCCTCGGCAATGCGCCGGCGTCGGTGACTTTCCGGGGCGGCGAAGTGAAGGTGGCTGGAATCGGCAATCTGTACCGTTCGGGCGATCGTGCTTTTCTAGTTAGTGCGCCAGAAAGTTCCGGCGAAGATCCCGGGGGTGGCGATTCAGGAGGAGGCGGTGACTCTGGAGATGGCGGAGAGACTTACGCGCGGAACCTCATCGGCCTACCTTTAGCAGCTGTCAGTGAATCAGGAGAAGCCGAGATCGTTTTTCACGCGCCGGCAGCTGAAGTCACTCTATATCTCCGAGATCAGGATGAAACTGTCAAAAGCGTGTTGACGGTGTACGACCCTCAAGGGCAGATGATCGGGATGTTTGAAGGAAACCACTTGGACTGGACCCGAGTAAGCTTGTCCGCGGATTCTGGGTCCGCATTGGTCGGTTCAATCACCTTGAAGAACCAGGGGACCACAGGCTATCTGGCAGTTGACGACCAGGAAGCCGAGCTTGATCATCAACTGTATTTCGCACAGTTTGGGGATGGAGCAGGACTCTTCAGCCAGATTACTCTGTTCAACCCGAGCCGTACAGAAGAAGCGTTCACCCGAATCACGCTACGCGACGATGACGGTCAGCCTCTTGAAGTGGATTTGAATGACCAGACGGTGCTGGGCGAACTTGACCTTACGATACCCCCAAAAGGTGCCCGCGTTCTTCGGACTGATGGGGTCGGTGGCGTATCGGTTGGGTCAGTGACCGCATCCTCCGATAGGAAGATTGAAGGTGTGATTCTCTTTGGGGGTACGCTCGGACTGGCCGGCGTAAACCGAAGTTTCGAAATGGCAGATGGATTTCTGGCGCCGATCGAGGTGAACTCTGAGTCCGGGACGAATACCGGCATCGCTGTGATGGCGTTGGAAGAAGTCCCCATCGATCTCACGGTTCGGCTATTCGATCGTGACGGAGAGGAAGTGGCAACGGCCGCAGCTCAGCTTCCGGCCTTGGGACACTTGGCCCTTTTCGTGGATCAGTTAGACTGGAATCGAGCCGTCGACTTCAACAATTTCTTCGGAACGATTGAGTTCTCCTCATCGGGAAGAACGGCGGCAACTGTAATTCAGACTCGACCGGGGCAGTTTGCGACCCTCCCGGTAGTTCCTCGATAAACCCCGTCGGAGCCCTATGGACATAATCCCGAACCGTTAATATGCGGATCGGTATAAGCGGCCTGCTTCAAACGGGATACTTAGCGAAACTTGTTGAAAGTAGGCTAATTACGGAGGAGTCTCCGGCGATTCTGCTTGCTCTCATGTGGACGACGGGAATACCATGCTGATCAGTATATTCATTGTAGGTGTCACGAGAATTGTGATTCTAAGCTCACAGTTAAACACACGGATGGACGCAAGTAATGAAGATCCATCATTTAAGAAATGCAACATTTGTTATCGAATCAGGAGTAAATCACATTTTGATTGACCCCATGCTCAGTGGAAAAGGTGAATTGCCTCCATTTGCCCGCTTTCGACATAAACCCGAGGAAAATCCCACTGTTTCACTACCAGATAACGCATCTCAGATTCTGGGCAAAGTAACGCATTGTCTGATTACACACAGCCAAACATTTGGGATAAAGGCTTTGCAACATACGGATCACCTTGATGCTCCCGGAGATTCTTTTCTACGAACCAAGAACATTCCGGTTGTGTGTCGAGAACAGGACGCGGCCTACCTGAAGAAATATGGGATCAATGTTGAAACGACGTTGAATTACTGGCTACCCAAAGAGCTCCTAGGCGGGGAAATTACAGCCATTCCGGCACAGCATGGCCACGGCTGGATTCATCACTTAATGGCTAACGGTGCGGGTTTTTATCTTCAGCTTTCCGGTGAACCTTCGATCTATATCAGCGGAGATACCGTATATACGAAGGATGTAGAACGAGTTCTGACGGAATTAAGACCTGATATTGCAGTAGTGGCAGCAGGCAGCGCGAGCTTAGATGTTGGCGGGCCGATTTTGATGCCATTGGAAGAATTAGTGACCTTTGTCCGGGTAGCCCCTAATAAGGTTATTGCCAATCATCTTGAAGCACTTAACCATTGCCCGATGACCCGTTCACAATTGAAAAAGACGCTGGAAGATAACGATTTGCTGTCAAGAACGTTCATTCCGAATGATGGAGAGACCTTAACCTTTGAGGCTAGCTGACATCACTGAGGATGTGACGAAAGATTGGATGAGACACCGAATAAGCCCCTTGCACTGGAAGCTCGTTCCTTGCGCCGGTAAAGGCCCGTTGGATGCATCCCGGAGCGGATTAATACTTCACATCAATCCTGGCTACACCGGGGACAGTGCGCGCCACTTGCCTTACGTCATCCACATGTTCGAGATCGTCCGAGGTCATCCAGATGGAAACAACGTCGCCTTTGGCCTTGATTTCTTTGACCTTAGCCGCCGGTATTTCCATTGCCAGGCAGGCCCGAACGTCGCTGGCCAGTGCGAAGTCTCTCAGAGCGGTCTGGTGTTCGGGAGTGAAGTCAAAACAGGAATGCTCCTTCACCATTGATGCGATGATGGTCGAGGCTTCCTCCACATTCAAAAGACGCCCGAGATTGAAGACCATGTCGTAAAGGGAAGGGTCCTCCCAATCGACCCCATACAGAGCATAGGTCCATTTCTTTCGCTGTTGGTCCGCCTTGTAAATATGAGCTGCGGCAGCCTTACGGGTCAAGCCAAGGCGTTCCTGTGCCAGCTTTAGCCGAAGATCTACGGATGCGATAATGCGGATTCGAAAAATGGGGCTCGCATCGCTCAAGAGCAGGTGCCCGACATACCCGTGATAAACGACTTTACCTCCCTTCACCTGGTTTGCGAGAGCGGCCTGCAACATGGATAGATAAACATACTTGTGATAAGCGATCAATCGATCAAAAAGCGAAGGAGGTTTCAACAGAGTTTCCCGCAATCTCTGCGGATCAACACCTGCCACAGCCGCTTTCTCAACAATCACTTCTCTGTCGATACAGCGGTAGCCCAACTTCTTTGCAAGAGACTCTGCAAGCAGTTCGCCCCCCAGAAACGACCCTTTGGATATTGCAATAACCGACATTTCGTCACCTCGACAGTCGCCAAACCCCTGTTCCGCCGGCGCTAACACCTTTCGCCCCTGTTCAAGTCAATGCTTGAGTCGGAGACACCTGCTTTCAACTCCGCGACCAAAAGAGCTGACGGAACCTACAGCCAATGCTAAACCGGTACTGCCGAAGAGGCAATGAGAAAGGGACAGGCTGGTTCTTACCAAACTTTGTCGTGAACCCTGTGACGAACTTCGTCGAAACGGCAGTGAACCTATCGACAAGGCTCACGACAAGGCTCGCGTTCAAAGGGAATCAAGGGAACCGGCTTGTCCCTTTCTTATGGGAAGGAAAGGGGACAGGTTCGTTCTCACACTAATCGAAAACATTCAGTATTAGCGCATTGCTAATATGGGAGCCACAGGCTACAACCTTTAGGCGTCCATTCGTTTGAACGGTAACACCTGCACCTGCACGGAAGCTGGCACCTTCTTTGCAGACAAACGTTTTTGACATGATCTTCTCTAGTCTGAACTCATGAAGACTTCTATTCTCAACGAGGAATAGGTCAGCAATGTCTTCTTGTGGACCCACTCGTTCAAACCCAAATAGATATAACTTCCCGTCTGTATCTGTCAGCAGGTTAATGTTTTGATAGGCATGCCATTCCTTATCCGGCCAGGTTGATTTGTCGATCCTCTCTGTATCAATCGTAAATACCTTTTCAAATGCACTTTGTTTTTGCCTTAACTGATGTTCGTCACAGAGGTAAAAATCAAGATGCTTTGTATCCCAATCCCCCACAACCACCAAAATCTGATTTCCGATTTTTGTAATTCCGGTACAGCCTGCGGTAGATCTTAATGGTTCTCCTCTTCTTTCAATCAACGTCAAAGGTCTTACCGGAGGCTTCTCCGGATCATCAATCTCATAGATGCATACTTTTGATCTATCTCGTGCAGAATTGTCTTCAATCCCTACAGCCATGAGATTCTGAAATATCTGGAACCCTCCGGCATGTCTGAATGGACTATGCATCAGTTTACTGATCGAGAGCACTTCGTACCTATTCTCCTTCTTAACTACCGAATAGTACGCGTATGTATCAGAGCTCCCCGTTACAACTGCGTATTCCACTTCGGCGTTTTCCAGCAACTGAACTCCTTGTAAGTGCCCGCCGTGATTGTTGACCTCCAATTCATTCTTGCACCTAATAATTTTCGGCAGGGTAGCTACCTTCATGAAAGACTCCGGGATACTGCCAGCCTGAGAAACTGCGCCAAATGTGAAGAGTGCTGTAACTGAAATCAGTAGTATCGATCTGAGAAATGTGACGTTCACAATCAAAGACATCCTCTAAGTAGGGGTTGCTGATTCAAGTAATCCGAGTCTGATTCTGATGTCCTTTCGTGGTTGACCGTGCGAACAAGAGTTCATCTTCATTAAGGGGACCGCTTCCGAACCCAACCACTCCGTCAAACAGGAAGATGGTAAACGAGTGGGCGGGAAATGTGTACACGGTATGCCATGCCCACGCGTTGCACTCTGTCCGGGCTGCACATGTTGCCGTCTGTTGTGTCCGGGCCAGGAATCAAGTAGTTTTCTTCATAATTAAGTGGTTAAGCGAGGAAGCATGATGAAGCAAACAGTTCTTCTCCTGGCCGTCCTCGGTCAGGCATTGGCAGTCTTTTCACAGGCTCAGAATGAGAATCCCTATGCTGTGGCGACCTTCGAATGCATTGGGATCTACTACAAGGTGAATTCGAACCAACTCGGGGAATGCAAAGTGAGTGTCAGACGTTCCGACGTCTCTGAGTGGAGAGAAGTTATTCCACTCTGGTTCGACCCCCGTGACTTGGAATATCGCGGGAGTATTGTGGGGTTAACGCCCGATACGGAATACGAAATACGGCTGACCTGTGGAGGGAAGCTCCACCACTTGAGGGCCAAAACACGGAGTGAGGAGTTCGGGGTAGGGAAGACGACCTATCTCAAGCCAGGTGTTCTTTCTGAAACCGTTCATATCAAGGAACCAGGGCGGCCAGATTCATGGCACGTGGTTATGCCGGAGGTGGGTTCCAAGACAACCATAGACGTGCAGAACAGGGCTGATTACAGCATCGTAGTAGAGGCACCTTATGTGATCCTGAGAGGACTCGAACTCAAGAACGCTCGGATCCATGGCGTTCTCATCAAGAAACAGGTTCATGACGTAGTGGTTGAAGACTGCCGTATCACTCATTGGGGAAGGGGAGGAGGCCCGAGGTCGTTTGGCAATGAGGGAAGCTATGACAGCGCCATCTACGCAGAAGTGGGAACCTCTCGACTTGTTCTCCAACACAATCTGATCGAGAACCCTCGTGGCGCCAGCAACGATTGGGACACCGGGCATCCCGCCGGGCCCCAGGGTATTACCCTGTTCAATTCAAAGGGTGGGAATATCATCCGTTACAACGAGATCATTTCGACCGAAGATCACGGATTCAATGATGCCATTGGAGGCGGGAGCAACTTTAGCTTTCAAGGAAGCCCCAATCGCGACTCGGATATTTATGGAAACCTGATTTCCAATGTCTGGGACGATGCGATCGAAAGCGAAGGCGCGAATATGAATGTCCGGATTTGGGGGAACTACATTCATCACACATTTCAACACGTGGCTGTGGCGGCTACTTCGAAAGGGCCTTTATACATCTTCAGGAACGTCTTCGGTCTGAGCCGGCGTACTCAAAAGGATCCCCTTGGAGGGAGCATGATCAAGGTGGGGCAACGGGACGAGTTCGGTGGTGGCCGGCGATATGTCTTTCACAATACGTCGCTGCAGCCAAAAGGCGCTTTCCGAGTGTTCAGTATTCATGTCTGTCCCAACACGATCACCCGGAACAACATATTCGATTGCCCGGGGCCTTTGACCGGTTTGCGCAAACCCGCTATTCCCAGCGACTTTGACTACGATGTCTTCACCGGGTTGAGAATGGGCCTGGGCCTTGAGAAGAACGGTATCAGGCAAAAGCCGGCGTTTGTACGGTCTCAGAACCTCGAGTTCTACCTGGCCCCGACCCTGACAACCGTGAAATGGGGCAAGGTGCCGACGGAACGTGGGGGCGAGACGGTGATCCTCACAGACCCCGTGGTT
>JAUWTT010000443.1 GCA_030614585.1 Acidobacteriota bacterium | reverse complement strand
GGGAAATGGAGGATTTGTGATCGAGTATCCTCCGCTGCATCACCTCGTGGCCAGCCACAACCCAATTCTGCGGTTCCTGCACGATTTCATTGTGGAGTTGGATCCCGAACCCCATCGGCAGACATTCATGAAGCCCTTCATGCGTGATCAGACCGCTGAATACTGCTCGGCCTGTCACAAGGTTCATCTTGATGTCCCGGTGAATGACTACCGGTGGATAAGAGGATTCAATGAGTATGATGGGTGGCAATCAAGTGGCGTTTCCGGGCAGGGCGCCAGGAGTTTCTACTATCCTGACCAACCGAAGGACTGCGCTGATTGCCACATGCCGCTCATTGCCTCGAATGATGCGGGAAACGTAGGAGGAGTTATTCACGATCACCGATTTCCTGGAGCAAACACAGCATTGCCGTTTGCGAATCGACTTGGGGAACAACAGAGGCTGGTCACTGACTTCTTGCGCAACGACCAGGTTGGCGTTGACATCTTCGCCCTCAGCGAGGTTTCTGAAGGGTCGGAAGAGATCATCTCCGCAGCAGCCAGAACGGACTTGCAGGTTGCGAGCACCTTTGCCGAAGGCGACGAAATGGGCTTTGCTGTGAGCGGAAGAGGGGCAGGTTACACAGCTGCCCGAGACGTGATTGCTCCGATTGATCGCTCGGGGCCGGTCGTTCGGCGCGGAGACAGCGTTCGTGTGGATGCCGTGGTGAGAACCAAGAATGTAGGGCACTTCTTTCCGGGGGGAACGGTTGACGCGTTCGATGTTTGGGTAGAGCTGAAAGTTGTCGATGAAAACGGGAAAGTTGTCTTTTGGAGCGGTTACATTCCCGCCGACGAGGTAGGAAATGACGGACCTGTTGATCCGGGCGCTCACTTTTACAGGTCGCTCATGCTCGACCAGCATGGAAACCGTATTGACAAGCGCAATGCCTGGGCCACCCGTTCCGTTGCCTACGTTCGCCTAATTCCGCCAGGGGCAGCCGACACAGTACATTTCCGGCTGGACATACCTGAAGACGTCGGGGATGTTTTGCATTTGAGTGCGAAGGTCAACTACCGGAAATTCAGCTGGTGGAATACCCATTTTTCCTATGCTGGAGTGCGGGACCCTGAAGCGGGGCCTCCGAGTTTTGCGAGTGGATACGATGACGGTAAGTGGGTTTTCACGGGCGACACCTCGAACGTGTCGGGGGAGATGAAACGCGTTCCAGATCTCCCAATCGTGACGCTGGCGGAAGCCCAGGCTGAGTTAAGGGTGGTGGCTGCAGACGCTGCGATCCAGAAAGCAGAATCGGTTTATGACCGATCGGATCTAATACGCTGGAACGACTATGGAATCGGGCTGTTGCTTCAGGGGGACCTGCGGGCAGCCGAGGAGATCTTCACGAGAGTCACGGAGATCGACTCCGAGTTTGTCGATGGTTGGGTCAACGTTGGGCGGGCCCGGATTCTGGAAGGACGGGCCGAAGAAGCTCAGGAGGTTCTACTGCAGGCTTTGGAACTTGATCCCACTCTGTCCAGAACCCTGTTCTTCCTGGGGATGACCTACAAGAGCCAAGGTGACTATGACGCGGCTCTCGTCCACTTTCGAAAAGCCGAAGGGCGGTATCCGAGGGACCGAGTTGTCCTTAACCAGATCGGCAGGATTCTGTTTCTGCAGCGCAAGTTTGAAGATTCGGTCAACGTGCTGAACCGTGTCATAGCCATAGACCCTGAAGACCTCCAGGCTCACTACAACTTAATGCTTTGCTACAGGGCGCTGAAGGACACCGAGAAAGCCAAGAGGGAACAAGCCCTATATTTGCGTTTCAAGGCTGATGAAAGTTCACAGGCAATCGCAGGCCCCTATCTGAGAGAGCACCCGGAAGACAACAACGAACGGCAGGCGGTCCATGAACATGTAACTTACCCGCTTGACCAGATCCCGGTTGAAGAACTAGGTGGTGATTCGCCGTAGCCTCCAGTTGTTTCGGACTTGGCCCGTGATGGAGCCCGTGGGAACTCCAGGCTATCGTTTTGCCAACCCACTAAGAGAGTTTGAGAAGAAGTTGAAGATAAGAGATTCGTTGCTGGTTGTGCTGGTTTTTCAGTTCATGCTGGGAAGCTCGTATTCACAGGTGAAGTATGTCGAGGTAACAGAGTCGGCAGGGATTCACTTCACCCATAACAATGGAGCCACTGGAAACAAGTTTCTTCCAGAGACGATGGGTTCTGGAGGGGCGTTTTTTGACTACAACAACGACGGTTGGCTGGACATCTTTTTGCCCAATGGGATGAAGCTCGCAGGAGGGGGGGGCAGAGGCGTATCCGCGTTGTACCGGAACAACCAGGACGGGACCTTCACTGACGTCAGCAGATCAGCGGGACTCGCAATTCAGACCTACGGAATGGGTGTTGCTGCCGCTGATTATGACAACGACGGCGATATGGATCTGTATGTTTCTGGACTTGGCCCCGATCACCTTTATCAGAACCTGGGAAGTGGGAGATTTAGGGATGTCACCCGAGCGTCGGGTCTCGGAAACCCCGACTTTGGAACCAGTTGTGCGTTCCTGGATTTCGATCGTGATGGCCTGCTGGATCTCTTTGTAGCGAATTATGTGGATTGGAGTGTTGATAACGACATCTATTGCAGCCTGGACGGACAGAATAAGTCCTACTGTACACCGGAACCCTACAAAGGAGTCTCGTCGCGCCTCTACCGAAATCTGGGTGACGGGAAGTTTGAGGATGTGACCGAACGCGCGAACTTGTTGGATAACACCAACAAGGGTTTAGGCGTGCTGGTCTTTGACTACAACAAGGACGCTTGGCCCGACATCATGTTGGCCAATGATACGCAACCCAACAAGCTCTGGGAGAATCGGGGCGATGGAACCTTTGAGGAAGTCGGAGTTCTTGCCGGCATAGCTTTCAGCGAAGACGGGTTGGCTCGTGGAGCGATGGGAATCGATGCGGGGGACTACGACCGGTCAGGCTATATGAGTGTGTTGATTGGGAATTTCTCTAATGAAATGCTTTCGCTCTACCACAACGAACAAGCAGGGTTCTTCATTGATGATGCCCCTACTTCCACGGTAGGTCCTGCAACCCTTTTGTCCCTTACCTTCGGCGCATTCTTCTTTGATTTTGACTTGGATGGCTGGCTGGACATCTTCACAGCGAACGGACACGTTGAAAATGACATTGGTCTTGTTCAGAAAAGAGTGTCCTATGCTCAACCGGCCCTCCTGTTCCGCAATCTCGAGGGCCGGAGGTTCAAGGAATTCACTCTGGAAACCGGAAGTGATCTGGCTAAGCCTGTTGTGGCTCGGGGAGCTGCATACGGAGATTATGACAACGACGGAGACCTGGACATTCTTGTGACGACCTGTGGAAGCTCACCCCGTCTCCTCCGTAATGACGGCGGCAACACAAATCGATGGCTCGCGGTTGTGCTCGAGGGTCACAAGAGCAATCGGAACGGGATCGGCTCAACCGTTGTAGTCCGCTCAAGTCACAGCGTCCAGAGGGGGTACGTGAAGACGGGTGGAAGCTACTGGTCCCAGTCCCAGTTGCGACTTACGTTTGGCTTGGGAGAGTCCACCCGCGTGCTCTCTGTCGAGATTGCCTGGCCGAGCGGAAAAAAACAGGTAGTTGAATCTCCTCAGATCAATCAGCTGATTAGAATCAGGGAGGGGGGGAGCTAGGAACTGGGAACTGGGAACTGGGGGCTGGGGGCTGGGAACTCATGGAAGTGCGAACGACGAGCGACGAACTGGGAACTGGGCCTTGGGTCTTGGGTCTTACTCCCTGGGAGTTGGGGCTTATCGAAGAACGAAGTGCGAATGACGATTGATTTAGGTTGTATTGAAGGGATTGTGAGCTAATGAAGAAGCAGCAGATCGAGGTACCGACGAATCGACAATTGCAGTTACGGGACATCACCAGACAAGTCTCAGATGTGGTCCGTGCCAGCGGGATTTCAGAAGGAGTGTGTTTCGTCTTCTGTCCTCACACAACGGCGGGACTGGTCATCAATGAAAACGCCGACCCAGATGTAGGTTCAGATCTCGAAAGGGCGTTTGAGGAACTGGTTCCGAAGGTACATTTTGATCATGCCGAAGGTAATTCTCCGGCGCACTTTCTTGCTTCAGTAACGCGCCCTTCGCTGCAGATCCTGGTGGAGGATTCAAGGCTTCAGCTGGGTCGCTGGCAAGGGGTCTATTTCTGCGAGTTTGACGGACCTCGCCGGCGAAAAGTCTGGATCAAGGTCACCGAAGGGTGAAGC
>JAUWTT010000450.1 GCA_030614585.1 Acidobacteriota bacterium | reverse complement strand
ACTGGTTCTGAGACAGCGGGGCCTTTTCAGCCTGGAAGAAATTTCTTGCATTCAAGGCATCGCTACGATAAAACCACCACGCGGCACCGTGGAACTCGTTGGTTCCGCTTTTGCTCACGAAACTGACAATCGAACCCGGGTTTCTTCCCTCAGCGGCCGAAAAGTTGTTGGTTTTGATGCGGAACTCTTGGATGGCATCCGGTGGAGGAGGGTTGTTACCCGTGTTTCGCGAAGGGTTATTGAAATAAACGCCGTTCACCGTCATGTAGTTCTGGTTGCTTCTGCTGCCGTGAACATTCAGCGTTGGACCACTGCGGGAACCTGTTTGCACTGTGGGGGCGTTGACGACGCTGACACCAGGCACCAGGTTCGCCAGTGAGACGACATTTCTGCCCCGCATCGGCAAATCGACAATACGTTTGTCTTCGACGACAGACGAGAGCTCGGCACTGCGCGTGTCCACCATGATTGTTCCGCCGGTGACGGTAACTGAATCTACGATTTCCCCGAGCTGAAGCGGCAGATCCACCCGAACACGATCGCTCACTCCGACGCGAACGTCAGTTTGCTCGAATCTCTTGAAACCTTGTATCTCCGCTGCGATGGTGTAAGTACCCGGAACCAAGACCGGGAACTCGTAGAAACCTACGTCGCTCGTCACAGTGTTGCGCGCCGAACCAGTCTCCTGGTTGGTTGCGGTTACGTCGGCTCCGGGAACGGCTGCCTGAGAGGAGTCCATCACCGTGCCGTACACACTTCCGGTTGTGAGTTGCCCAAAACCGAATGTTGTGAAAAGAAGAGCCACTAAGAAAAAAACCGGAAGGAACCTGCTGAATAGACTCATTTCTACCCCTTTTGTAGTGCGGCCATAGTAACCGACGACCGAAGTTCAGCTAATCGCCCTCGATCGCATTATCAACGCTTAGCGCCTGATGCGGAAGCTCAAACCTGAGGGATTGTATAACATATACAATGATACTAGCAAGAAAGAATTCGAGGGATTCGCGCGGTAGAGGTTTCTGAGTCCGTTGGAGTACCCGGTACCAGGCCCATTCACGTTGACAAGAGCCCTCCAACGGGTAAGGCAATCGTAGTAGATGCCAGATGCCGGATGCCGGAGAGGATTCCGCAAATCGAAAATCCCAGGTGCCGGACCTGTCCTTCATAGCTTGCAGAGCGAAGGTGGATTCTGTCGCACCGTAGCTCGGAGAGCGAAGGTGGGTACCGCGTTTCCAACTCCCAGCTCCCAGCCCCAAGCCCCAAGCCGGATGTTCCCGGTTGCACCCCGATCACCGAGCACGAGTTAAGATACCCAGTTCCCGGCCCCCGATTCCCAGCCCCGAGTTCAGCCCCGCCTCGCGGGGCGATATGTGTCGAGCGCAGGGCGTAAGCCCTGGGGTAACAGCGATAACCTCACAGGAGTCCGCCCCAGGCGGACGGCATGAACTTCGCAGATCAGCCGTCTTCCAACGTCATGGACAGGGTGGAGCATCCGGAGCCTGTCCTATCCGCTCGTCCTTTTCCGTAAGGCTCCCAAGTCCACCATCGGCGTTTCTGTCAAGTCCGGGGTGAATTTGATTTGGCACCTTTCCTTCACAACCGTTTTTCAAGAACTTACCGCCCTTTCCTGGGGTAGACTTTTTCGCTCACCTCTGGCAAGCCGCTCTGCGACTGCGTTTCCCCACAGCGCGATTGGCTCCTCGACAAACTCAATCTCTCAAAGTCGCTAAAGAGAGCTTACGTATGTGTATTTCACAAGTTTGGAGCGCCTGCTTTTCTGTGGGGCCCGAAAGGAGGGGATACGCCTGCTGTTGATGAGTTTGTGGAGATCGATTCCATCATCATGACGGCGAGGAGCTTGTCTCACCGCACACGATCAAGTGGCACGATGGATTCCGAATTTTTGAGTGTTGAGTTTCGAGTTCCGAAAACCGAGACCCAGAACCTGGAACCCAGCCCCGACAGCAAACCTTCAACCTATTTCCAGTCACCCTCGGGGTTCTCAATCAATCCCGCTTTTTTCCATTCATCGAGAGTTGTCTTGATCTCGGAGGCGAAGTTGTCGGGTGGGTCGGTTTCGAGAAAAAGACGAAACTCCTGGACAGCAGCGTCATATTGGCCTTTCTCGGCATATATGTTGCCCAATAAGTGATGTGAAGCTGGGTACAAATAGGACTCGCTGCTCTCTTGTACTTTCCGAATGGATTCCTCCGCTTTCTCAATCTCTCCCAGATAGTACTGAGCGATAGCGTTGCAATAGCTGGCGGGAATCCAGTAGGGATCCAACTCGAGGGCTTTCTCGACAAGCCTTACGGCTTCCTCCAGACCGCCTGTCTGGAGCTCCAATTGAGCTAAGGAAACATGGGGTTTGACGTACCGGGGATCAGCGGCAATCGACTGCTGGAAAGCGTGTCGGGCCTTGTTCACATCTTGTTCT
Organism: Acidobacteriota bacterium; assembly: GCA_030614585.1. GTDB lineage: Bacteria > Acidobacteriota > UBA6911 > RPQK01 > JAPXNP01 > JAUWTT01. The sequence continues at coordinate 1,740 of JAUWTT010000450.1, read as the reverse complement.
GCTGAGTAAGCCTCGCCGAGGCGGTACCAGGCTTCCGCAAATTCTGGATAAAGTTCGGTGGCCCCCTCGAGATGTTCAATCACCTTGGAGTACTTTACTTTCGTTCTTGAGAGTTCTTTATCTGCCTTCTGGTAGGCCTCCATGGCTTTCTTAGGTGCTTTCAGTGATGTGGCGCTGACAGTGGTGCCCTCTACATCCAATGGATACAGAATCATCACCCCAATATCTGGATTGTCCAAACGACTTCGGACCCCCAAAGAAACAGGGTCGGCTCGATAGCCAGACAGAGAAGCTTCGCACTGGCAGCGACTCAAGTCGACTTGGTGAAACGCGGTTTTCCCAAGTTGGGTTCGCTTATCCCCATCCGCTGGAATAGCCGGTCCCCCAATGCTGGCATCCATACTTCTGCCGTCCGGCTTGCCTTTGACGCCGGGGTTGCGTTCACTCATCCTGAAGCTAAAATGGCCATTCGGCGAGGTATAGACTGACTGTACGACTGAGCCGTGGCACTTCAACTCCACCCGCACGACTGTCGGCAAGGCACCATCCGTCAGAGCTACCGTCCCAGTGATATAGATTTGATCGGTTTGTGCCAAGGTCAAGGCAACAAGGCAGAGAGATGAAAATAGGTAAGCCAAGCATGTCAGCCACATAGGTATCTCCAGAACAGGACCGAGGCATTGGGTTTCAAGAAATTGTACCACAGGTCCACACTATGGATTCGAACTTCCAGGGGTAAGCCTCACTTCGGGATTAGATACCCAGGCCGTAGGTTCCATCGGCCCGCCGCTGCCCGGAGTGCGAGCCGGCTGACCGTGGATCAGCAGAGCTAACGTCATAGGCAAGAACATTTTAGATCGGCCGTTGAAACGAGTTTCTAGATATACGACTATGCCTTCTCCAGGTTTGGTATGATTCAAGGGAATCTCGTTGGAGATTTTATGCAACTATGAAACGAAAAGGTAGGAACCGAACCATGAATATGGGGTTGGACAGCTGCTTTCTTCGGAAGTTCTTCTTTGGTTCCCTGATTCTCTTGGCTTTCGGTTCTCGACCTCCATATGTTAGTGCGCAGGAGAATGAAGCGCTGGTGCGGGAAGAGGAGGGGGATTACTTTGAGAAATGGCAAAACGAGGACGTTATCTACCTTATCTCTGATGAGGAGCGCAATGTCTTTGGACAGCTGACAACGCCAGAAGAAAAAGAGCAGTTCATTGAGCAGTTTTGGTTCCGACGTGATCCCGACCCCAAGACTGTTGCTAACGAATACAAGACCGAGCATTACAGACGGCTCGCTTATGTGAATGAGAAATTCTCCGTGGGTATGCCGGGCTGGATGTCGGACCGAGGCAGAATCTATATCATCCACGGTCCTCCAGTCCAGATGGAGTCGCATCCAACAGGTGGGCAGTATCAGAGACCGCTGCGGGAAGGTGGAGGCTGGACTCAGGCCTATCCGTGGGAAAGGTGGCGCTACCACTTCATCGAAGGGATTGGACAGGATATCGAGCTGGAGTTCGTAGACAAGAGTTTGACTGGTCAATACAGGCTGGCCCTGAATCCGGAAGATAAGGATGCGCTGCTTAAGCTGGGAAAAGGCGGAGCTACGATTTTTGAGATCTGGAACCAGGAGAGTAAGGGCGATCGCCCTTATCTCGATCCCCGTAACCGTGATGCCTGGGCATATCTCCAACGACAAAGAGACATGCCCTTCGAACGCTATCTGACCTATGCCAGGGT
>JAUWTT010000291.1 GCA_030614585.1 Acidobacteriota bacterium | reverse complement strand
ATTCCTCTCAAGAATCCTTACAGTCTCAAGGCAGGAGATTCGCTGCCGGTTCAAGTCTTGTTCAAAGGAAAGCCCCTTTCGAATCTGATCCTCTACGCTGGAGCGGCGGGGCATGATGCTCCTTTGACCCAGGCCACCACGGACAGCGACGGCAAGGCAGAAATTAAGTTATCCGAAGGCGGCAGGTGGTATATCCGCGGGATCAACTTGGTCCAAGTGGATAAAGGAGACCACAGCTACGAGAGCTACTGGACAACCGTGACGTTCGAAGTCAAGGAGTAACGGGCTCTTTAGCAATGCTCTCTACTGGTATGTTGGCTCGTAAGAAATCAATCGAATCTGAGGATCGTCCAGCCGTTTTGGGTTTGCGCCTTCTATCAGGTCTGTTGGTTCTCGTGCTGGTCTGTCCACTCCTCTGGGCGGAGGAACTGACTTCGAACGAAGCATTCTCCCGATTCGTGGAACGCAACCCCGGTGTAACGGCGGAAAGGGACAGGCTGGAGATTGCCCGGGCCCGACTTCGGCAAGCCGGCATGCTGCCTAATCCTACGCTGATTTACACACAGGAAGGGTACCCGATAGGCGAGTCGGATGTTGACTTCTTCGAGGATCAGGAGTTCTTCATTGGCGCCCGGCAAAGATTCGAGCTAGGCGGGAAACGGGGCAAGAGACTTGATCTTGCTCAACTTGAGCTGGAGGCCGAACAGGCGCGCTATAAGGACTTCCTACGCTTGCAGCGAAAGGAAGTTGGGCGTCTCTTTACTGCGACCTACTTTGTGCAGACGCGAAAGAGTCTCCTTAAGCAATGTCTTCACACGTATGAAAGGCTCCGCGAGGTCCACAGAAAACGGCTCGAAATGGGCGAGGTTTCGACCCTTGCTCAAATGAAGATTGACGCGGAGCACCTGGGTTATCTGGCGGAGCTTGCTGTGGCAGATCGAGAGCTCGTGTCATCCTGGAAAGAACTGGCGGCCCTGATTGTCTGGGAAAGTGGGGAAATCCCCACGTTCACAATCGAGGACATTCCCGCTCCAGCCAGTTTGAATGTGGAAGAGATCACCGGAATAGCCATCAAAACCAGACCGGCTCTTGTTAGCCCGGGCTGGGCGCAACGAGGAGCAGACGCATCGCTTCAACGCGAAAAGCCGGACTCGGTGCCCGATCTCACCGGGGGGGGTGGGTATAAACGCGATTTCGGCTTCAACTCCTTTTTTCTCGGCCTGGAACTCCCACTTCCAATCTTCGACAGAAGGGAAGGGGCAATAGCTGAGAGAACGGCCGCGGTCAGGCGAGAAATGAATCTAAGTTCCTGGAAAGAGATGACTGTTCGTATTGAAGTGAGGAGAGCTTTTGAGGTGTATAGAAGACTTCAGGAGTCAGCGAGTCAGGTGGATCCTGGACTGCTACAAAACCTGGATCGAATCGTTGCGGTCACGGAACTGAGTTACGAGGAGGGCGAGGCGACGATTCTCGAGTATCTTGATGCCCTTCGAACTCAACGTGATGGCGCAGTTAATTACAGTCGACTGTTGCAGGAATTACACTTATCATTCCTGGAACTCGAGGCGGCTAGCGGGGTCTCGCTTCGCAAGGGAAATCCATGAGATATCGAAGTTTGTTCATTGCCGTGTATTTGAGTCTAGTTTCCTGGAGTTGTTCATCTGACAATTCACCGGAAGCCCCGGACACGGGAGTTCACAGCCATGGCGAATCCTCTCATGTCCACGCGGATTCCGAGGCATCAGTTTCGGTAACCTACTGGAGCGATGATCTTGAACTGTTTATGGAACATCCCCCGCTTCAGGTCGGGCACTTGGTCAAGTTTGCCGTCCATCTGACCAAATTGGATGACTTTGAGCCGCTTTCGGAAGGTCCCGTTCTCTTCCGGTTTGTTAAGCCCGGAGGAAAACCCAAGATGGTCACGGTCGGAAGACCCGACCGTCCCGGGATCTTCGGGCCCAGCCTCACTTTTGATGAGCCAGGGGAATACACTTTGCAGTTGGAGGTAGTTTCCGACGAACTTGAAACCAGTCTTAGCTACGGCCCCATCGAGGTCGCAGAAGGCGCAATTGAGGATGCTGGAGAAACGGAAGTGGCTGATACTGTCAGCTACCTCAAGGAACAGCAGTGGAAACTGCCGTTTACCGCCGAGGTAGTGGAGCGCCGAACGATCGAGCAGACGCTGCGGGTTTCCGCCCGGATCGTACCAAAAGCCGGGATGGATGCGGTTGTACTGGCTTCTGTCAATGGCCGTTACCGTCCTCCATCCGAAGGAGTTCCTCGTCTGGGGATGGCCGTCCAGCGGGGAGATCCGCTCGGATATATGGAACTTTTGCCCTTGGATGAGACGGCGCTGGTAGGAGGTCGAGTGGAAACGGAGGTGACTCTCAGCCGGCTTGCAGAAGAGGTTATTAAGGCGGAAGCTACGGTCGTCGCGGAAAAAGAACGTCTTGAGGTGGCGAAGAAGGAGGCAGACCGGGTCGAGAAACTGGTAGAGGCCGGTGCTCTGCCCAGGAAGCGTCTCGATCAGGCTGGGGCGGAAGTCAGGATTCGCCTCAGTGCGCTGAAAGCCGCCGACCAGGTCCTGGCGTCTCACCAGGAAATCGTATCCCGGTTCGACTCCACCCGGGGGGGTACTGGCACTTCTTCCGGCCCTATTTCGCTCGAAGCGCCCATTGCCGGGGTCATCATGGATGTCTCCGTTGTAGCGGGTTCTTATAGAGCCGGCCGGGATCCACTTTTTCGAATTGTCGATACTCGGGAGGTTTGGGTGCAGGGTGAAGTCTTCGAAAAGGACCTCGTAAAGCTCAAGTCGTTGGATGGTGCGTATCTCAAGTTGCCCGGTTTGGAAACGTACGACCTTGCCGCGGGAGATCTGGTTCATATTGGCGCTCGGATTGACTCAAATAGCCGCACACTTCCCGTCATCTGGGAGGTGGCAAACGCGAATGGAGAGATCAGGTTGGGGACTCTAGGGCGTCTGAGTCTTCGGACGGGAAAGAGGACTGATTCGGTAGCGGTACCTCGATCGGCCGTCCTCTTTGAAGAGAGCCGCTCGGTGGTCTATGTACAGCAAGGCGGAGAGACTTTCGAGAGACGATTCGTGAAGACGGGAATCGAAGATCAGGAGTGGGTCGAGATCCTGGAGGGTCTTGAGCTTGGCGAGCGAATTGTAACGACGGGAAGCTACGACGTGGCGCTTGCGGCGCGGTCTTCGGAGTTGCCTGAACACGGTCATGTTCACTGAGAATCAGATGTTGAGGGCTGATTAGATCCCATGCTGAATGCGCTAATCCGCTGGTCGATCCAGAATCGTTTGGTCGTGCTTGTAGCAGCACTGGCCTTTACAGGGGTAGGCCTGTACCTCGCCTTTCAATTGCCAATTGACGTCTTCCCGGATCTGACCGCACCCACCGTTACGGTGATCACGGAAGTCCATAACATGGCACCGGAAGAGGTTGAGACCCTCGTCACATTCCCAATTGAGACGGCTGTTAACGGTGCCACCGGGGTGAGGAGAGTCAGGTCAGCCTCTGGCGTCGGAATCTCGATTGTCTGGGTCGAGTTCGATTGGGGAATGGATATCTACCGGGCACGCCAGATTGTCTCTGAGAAGCTACAACTCACGCAGAGCGTCCTTCCTGCGGATGTACCCGCCCCGGTGATGGCTCCAATATCTTCAATCATGGGCGAGATCATGTTGATTGGAGTCACTGGTCGTCCGGAGCAGATGATGGAAATCCGGACGATATCCGATTGGACCATCCGGCGCCGGATTCTTTCACTCGCGGGTGTCTCGCAGGTAATCCCTTTAGGTGGGCAAGTTCGGCAATACCAGATTCTTGTGGATCCTGAGCGAATGCGGCATCACAAGGTCACTCTGGACGCCGTTCTAAAAGCCGCGGCCACAACCAGCCAGAACTCATCGGGTGGATTCTACGTACACGGCGGAAAAGAGTTCCTGATCCGTGGCTTGGGAAGAGTACAGAATCTCGATCAACTTCGGAATACCCCGGTTGAGCATCACGGCACTCCGAGCTTGAGACTTCAGGATGTCGCCGACGTTCAAATTGGTCCGAAAGTGCGAAGGGGCGTGGGCTCAATCAACGGTCAGGAAGGCGTTGTGCTTGCGGTGCTGAAACAGCCGGAGGCGGATACCCTGAAGCTAACTCAACGGATTGATGAAATCCTGGATGAGATTGAGAGAGGGCTTCCCGAAGGGATTGACCTTGAACGGTTCATCTTCCGGCAGTCGGACTTTATCGAGTTGGCGGTGTCCAATGTCCTGAGGGCACTTCGGGACGGCGCAATCCTTGTTGTAGTCATACTATTCCTGTTTCTCCTGAACTTCCGAACGACCTTCATCTCCATCACAGCGATACCGTTGTCGTTGATCTTCACAGTGACTCTTTTCTGGTTCTTTGGGGCCACGGTCAACACAATGACTCTGGGAGGTATGGCCATTGCCATTGGAGCACTGGTCGACGACGCCATTATCGATGTGGAAAACGTCTTCCGCCGACTCCGCCAGAACCTGAAGCGGAGACCTGAGGATCGCAAACCGAGCGACCAGGTCATTTTCGAAGCGTCGAGTGAAGTCCGATACCCGATCATGTTTGCGACCTTCATTGTGATCGTCGTGTTTATCCCCCTCTTTGCCCTGACGGGTCTCGAAGGGAGAATGCTTCGCCCTCTTGGTATCTCGTACATCGTCTCCATTTTCGGATCGTTGGTGGTCGCACTGACAGTGACTCCAGCTCTGTGTTCTTACCTGCTGCCGTCTTCAAAAGCAGTACACCGGGAGAAAGAAAGCTGGATGGTCAGGAAGCTAAGGGACTGGTATGCACCTCTATTGCGCTTCTCGCTGGCGAAGCCTCTGCCTGTCCTGGTTTTGGCCGGATTGCTGTTAGTCGTGTCATTGATAGCCGTCCCTTTCATGGGAAGAACCTTCCTTCCCGAATTCAATGAAGGGACCCTGACGATTGCGATGGTCAGCCTCCCCGGCACTTCCCTGGAGGAGTCTGATCGGCTGGGGGGAATCACCGAAGAGATCCTGCTCTCGAATGAGGAAGTCCTTTCGACTGCGAGGCGTACCGGCCGCGCTGAACTGGATGAGCACGCCCAGGAAGTAAATGGGGCGGAGATCGACGTCCGGTTTCAACTGAAACAGCGAGACCGGGAAGAGTTTCTCTCCTCCTTGAGGCAGCAACTGACAATCGTTCCAGGAACACACTTCAGCATCGGCCAGCCCATCAGCCATCGGATCGATCACATGCTTTCGGGTACCCGGGCCGCCGTCGCTGTGAAGCTGTTCGGTCCTGACTTGTTGACGATGCGAAGCCTGGCTCGACAGATTCGCGACGTTATGAATGAGATCCCTGGGGTCGTTGACCTTCAGGTAGAACCGCAAACACACGTGCCGCAGCTGCAAGTACGATTCGACCGAGAAGCCATTGCGGCACAGGGCTTGTCAATGTATGAGGTTTCTCAGATCGTTGACGTTGGCTTGAATGGTGAGGTAACAGGACAGATCCTCGAGGAGCAGCGTGCCTGGGACCTTCAAGTGAGGCTGCTGGAGGAGTATCGTACAGATCCCGATGCAATAGGGAGGGTTCGCGTAGAGTCACCTGCGGGCAGGTCTGTACCCCTCATGGAAGTGGCCGAAATTGTGGTGGATTCAGGGCCGAACCGAATCAGT
>JAUWTT010000483.1 GCA_030614585.1 Acidobacteriota bacterium | reverse complement strand
TCACTCAGGTGAACTCGAGCCAACCGAGACAAGAGCCGAAGTGCGTTGGTGAGAGGGAAGGACACATGAGGGCGTGTTTCCGAAATCGGCCCCACGCCCAAATCCGAAGCACCAAGCACCAAATCCCAAACAAAGTCAAGTCAATGAACTCGATCTCTCGGCATTCATTGAGCTTTTAACCGCTTATAGCTCAGTAGGTTAGATGGTTCCTGCACTGGAGGCTGGATCTAATTGGGAGTTGGATTTCGCCGAGCGCAGGTACACGGGCTATACTGGACCACAGTCCGCCGGTGTAGTGCTGAAGCCAGCGGTCGGGACGTGCACTCAGGCGGCTTTGGTCAACGCCATCGAGACTAGAACATAATGGACACAGCTTCACTTTTTGGCTTAGTCGGCTTTTTCTTTGGCATTGTCCTCCAGATTTTTCTACTTCTGCTCGTTCTGAAGAGAAAGAGGAGAACCTTCGAGACGCTACTTATCTCTCTGCTGACGGGACTTCTAGTCTGGTATTCTGGTAACTTCGTGTCACTGCTGCTCCGCCAGATGGATATCAGCAAAGTTGCGACCGTCTTGAAGGGGTTCGACGCAGCGGCGTTCACGGGCCTCAGCTTTCTTCCGGCCTTATTGCTGCACACCCACTGGATTTACTATCACAATCATTTCGAAGCTGGTCCTAAAGAAACTAGAGTGTTCCGGCTTCTAATCTGGGTTCTTTACGCCCAGTTATTGCTACTTCCGGTAGCTCTTTCCCAACTCTTCGTCGATCCTTCAATCCATCCACTCCAGAAGCTGGGCCCCTTTACGATGCCGTTTCTCGTCCTCTTGTCGCTGTCCTATTACAGCTGCTGTATCCTTCAGATTCGTATTGTTCAGCGCTCTTCGAACCCTGTAGAGAAGGAGGTTTTCAAACGATTAGCAGTCCTCTTTGCCCTGATTCCGCCATTCAACTTCTGGGTCTTTGGCCTGGACGGCCATCGGTCGGAACTCCTCGGCCCCTTCTGGGTAAATCTGGCCCTTCTGGCATCCCTCTTCCCCACGTTTCTGGTTGCCTACTACATCTATCAACGAGGGTTCCTCCAGATCACGGTTCACAGGAGTGTAGTGTCCGCGATCCTCGTTCTCTTGACCATCCTCGCCTACCTGGCCGGTATTAGAAGCTTCGGGCTCTATCTGGAAGAAGAACTGGGGGCTCCTACTCTGCTTCTGGAGGGAACCTTCCTCGTTACTCTTTTACTCTTCTTCCCACCCCTGAGCCGGTGGGTTCAGAACTGGGTGAGCAGGAGTTTTACGGTTGAGCTCCGGGGATACAGGAGGCTGGCAGACAGGGTTTCCAAAAGTTCTTCGACGTTTCTTTCTTCGGCAGCTCTTTCAGACTTCATTGAGAAGGAACTCGAGAGCGGTCTTCCAGCTACCCATGCCAAAATCTACGTCCAGCAGCCGGCAGCAGGAACGGAATCGGGCATGTCGCTATACCCTCTACGGTCTGGAAATAAGGTGGTCGGCTATCTGGAGCTGAAAATCGCAGACGCTGAGCCCGGTCTCGCACAAAAAGAAGGCGTCCACCTGCTGACCAATGAAATTGCAGCTGCACTGGAGCGGAGCCAGCTTCTCGAAAAACAGCTCGCAATGGAGCGAGAGTTAGAGAAAAGGAGCCACCTCGAGGACCTCGGAAGAATGGCTGCGACGATAGCCCACAATGTTAAGAACCCCCTCAGTTCCATCAAAACGCTCATGCAACTCCAGAGCGAGGCTGACAACCTGACCGAGGATCAGAAGCAGGAGATTGAGATGATGACTCAGGAGGTTGACCGGCTCGCAAAGACTGTCTCTACCCTCCTCCGCTTTTCCAGCCTCGGTCGTAAGAGTCCCAGGAACGATAAGGCTGAGGAGGTGAATTTAGAGCACTTGACAGCTTCTGTCGGAGCCGTTTTTCGAGGCGACATGGACTCAAGGCGGCTCAAGCTCGAGACTCGAATCAGCGGTGATTCCCCGGTTGTCAGAAGTCACGGCGAAGCTCTCAAAGACATTTTGAGCAACCTGCTATCCAATGCGATTGAGGCCAGCCCGGAGGGAGGCACTGTGTGGATAGAATTCAGCCATAATGAGCGCCAGCTCGTTTTGTCGGTCGCTGATGAGGGCCCAGGCATTCCAGAAGCGATTCGACACAGGGTCGGTGACTCGTTCTTTACGACCAAATCGGAAGGGACTGGTCTTGGGCTGGCAATTGTAAAGCGGCGGTCAGAGCAACTGGGGGGACATTTGAGTATATTGAACCCGGCCTTCGGCAAGGGCACCAGAATTATGGTCGCAATCCCTCTCAGGGAAACTCAACCCAACTCCTGAACGTTTGGAAAGGCAAGTGTCTTCGAGTATTCTTCAAGCGAGCTACTATCGAAAGCAAACCCAGGCAGGAACGATTTTACTCATGAAACACAAGACGACAGTCCTGATCGTAGATGATGAGGCTACGGCCCGTTACGGTATCCGCAAGACTTTGGACAAAGGCTTTGATGTTTTTGAAGCTGCAAGCCTCGAGTCCGCCAGGAAGACACTGGAGGCTGAGAGTCCTGACATCGTGCTCCTCGATCTGAATCTGGGAGGCGAGAACGGTCTGGATCTTCTGAGCGCTACCGCCAAGGCGGCACACCCGCCGTTGGTGGTGATTATTACTGCTCATGGAAACGAGAAGATTGCGGTTGAAGCGATGAAAGCGGGGGCCTTCGACTATGTAGCCAAGCCGTTCGAAATTGAAGAGCTGCGGCTCGTAGTTCGAAACGCCGCCGAGCAGATCCATCTCCGTCGCGAAAACGAACGCCTTAGGAATGAACTCGTGGCGGCAACAGGTTTCGGCGAAATGATTGGGCAGAGCCCCGCTATGCACAAAGTGTTTGACATGATCGAAAAGGTCGCGGAAACGGATGTCACCGTCCTGGTCACAGGAGAAAGCGGATGTGGCAAGGAATTGGTCGCGAATGAGCTTCATCAAAGGAGTACCCGTACAACCGGAGACCTGGTGACGGTGAACTGCGCGGCGATACCTGAGAACCTTATCGAAAGTGAGCTTTTTGGGCATGAGAAGGGAGCTTTCACCGGCGCCGTGCAGAGGCGAATCGGAAAATTCGAGAGAGCACTGGGCGGAACACTCTTCCTGGACGAGATCGGGGATATGCCGGTGGGGACACAGGCCAAGATCCTCAGGGCTCTGGAAGAAAAGAAGATCGAACGTTTGGGCAGTAATCAGACGATTGATGTAGATGTGAGGATTGTTAGCGCCACAAACCACGACCTCCTTGAACAAGTTGAAAAAGGTGAGTTCCGAAAGGACCTTTACTACCGCCTGGAGGTCGTGGGAATTCACGTTCCTCCCCTGAGACAGCGTAAAGAAGACATCCCGCTTCTAGTCGAGTATTTTCTCGATATCTTCTGCGACAAGCACAGAAAGGAGAAAATGGAGCTGACACCCGGAGCTCTGGCTGTTCTGATGCGGTATTCTTTCCCGGGCAATGTTCGCCAGCTCCGCAACCTGATGGAGCGTCTCATTGTGCTGGCCGGCAAAAGCGAGATCCATGAAACAGACCTTCCAGAAGAGATCCGCTATTTTGATCCTGATACCGGAGTCGACACCTCAGGGATGGGCATTGCACCGTTGCTCGAAATGGACTTGAGATCGGCCCGAAATACTTTCGAAAGGAAGTATCTTCTCGTTAAGCTCTCGGACCACAATTACAACATTACCCACACAGCGACGGCGATCGGAATACACCGTCAAAGTCTTCAACAGAAAATGAAGGATCTCAACCTCAAGAAGGTTGAGAGCTGACATGCCAGGTGCTGGGGCCGGAAACTGGCTGGGAGTTGGGTCTAACCAGCAAGACACCAGGAACACCAAGGGGTCACGGCTACGATCCGTATCTGAAAAAGCGCTGGAAAACCTGTTCTTCCACCGTGGAAAGGGTGT
>JAUWTT010000621.1 GCA_030614585.1 Acidobacteriota bacterium | reverse complement strand
AGCTGGAAGATATTCATATGAACATCGAACACCGCCTCATCGAAGTGGTTGGGGAGGTGGGAGCTAAAGTGCATGCGGGCCGAAGCCGAAACGATCAGGTAGCGCTTGATGTTGCTCTTTACTGTCTCGACGTGTCAGAGCGCTGGAGAAGTCTCCTCGTCGAAGTCATTGCTCGACTGACTGCCCGGGCCGAAGAACTCAAGCTTGAGCTTTTTCCAGGTTGGACTCACATGCAGTCTGCCCAGCCGGTCTCTTGGGGACACTATCTTCTGTCTTTCGCCGAAATGTTCGGAAGAGACTACAGGCGCTTGCAGCTGTTCGAGGAGATGAACTCAACCAGCCCTCTTGGTGCCGGAGCGCTCGGAGGCAGTTCCCTGAAACTTGACCCTGAATCCACGGCTGCGGAGCTTGGCTTTCGCGACAGCTTTGCGAACAGCTACGACGTTGCAGGGAACCGGGATACGGTGCTGGAGTTGATACAGATCGCAACTCAACTGATGATTCATTTGAGTCGGCTGGCCGAGGATTTTGTCTATCTGTCCAGTACGCCGGTTGGCTGGCTGGAACTGCCGGACTCTTTGTGTACCGGAAGCAGCATGATGCCTCAGAAGAAGAATCCTGACTTGTTGGAACTCATGAGAGGCCGAACAGCTTCCGTAATCGGTCACGGCAACGCCGTCGCAGTTCTGTTGAAAGGGTTGCCTACTTCCTACCATCGTGATCTCCAGCAGGACAAGGAGCACCTTTTCGCTGTTGTGGACATTGTCAGTGATGCTCTCGAGGTCCTTCTCCCCCTGCTTGAAGGCTTCTCGATCAACCAGGAACGGGTCGCAGAGAACATTGAAGGCGGGTATCTAATGGCGACGGATCTGGCGGAGCACTTAGTCGAAAAGGGCGTACCCTTTCGTGAGGCACATCGCCAAGTTGGCCGTCTTGTGGGCTACTGTGTGGACAACTCAATCAATTTGTCGGAGGTTCCGGTGGAGAAGCTTCGCGAATTCCTTCCTGACAGTGAGTTTGAACCGGCACAATTCCTGGTGCCTCGGAAAGCGCTGGAACGGCGGAAGCATAAAGGTTCCACCGGATTCTCTTCGGTCGAATCTCAGCTGGAGACCTGGCGCAACTGGCTGGGGACAAGAGGCGGTTCCTGAATTGACAGTCGAAGAGCGTCTATGCTAGTTTTTTCCTCTTTCAACACCGGTATCAATCTGCCGCTTCTCGTGCGTAGTCAATAGGAGGATCAATGGCACCTAATGGAAGACATTTCTTCACGTCTGAGTCCGTAACCGAAGGACATCCAGACAAGATCTCGGATCAGATTTCGGACGCCGTACTGGATTGCGTAATGAAGGATGATCCCATGGGCAGAGTCGCCTGTGAGACTCTTGTAACCACGGGTCTGGTCGTCGTGGCTGGTGAGATCACTACTACTGCTTATGTTGACATTCCAGGAGTTGCCAGAAAGGTGATTCGGGAAGTCGGCTATACGCGGGCGAAATACGGATTCGATTGTGACACCTGTGGGGTAATAACCTCAATCGACCGGCAGGCTTCCGACATCGCTCAGGGTGTGGATACCGGTGGTGCCGGGGATCAGGGCCTCATGTTTGGGTTTGCCTGTTCGGAGACCCCGGAGCTGATGCCAACGCCGATTCATTTCGCCCACGCGCTGACGATGCGACTGGCGGAAGCTCGGAAACAAGGTGAGGTTGATTGGCTCCGGCCCGATGGGAAATCGCAAGTCACAATCGAGTACGATGGGCGCCGACCGATACGTGCAGAAGCGATTGTCGTATCGACACAACATGATGCGAACGTGAGCAACGAGGAGATTCACGAAGGGATTCGCAATCATGTGATAGCTCCCGTGATTCCTGAAGAGCTGATGGATGAAGGAACGAAGATCTACATCAACCCGACGGGGCGCTTTGTTACGGGTGGGCCTCAGGCTGACTGCGGTGTGACAGGAAGAAAGATCATCGTGGATACATACGGTGGTGTCGGCAGCCATGGTGGCGGAGCCTTTTCAGGTAAGGATCCTTCGAAGGTCGATAGGTCGGCCTCCTACATGGCGCGCTGCATAGCCAAGAACTGCGTTGCAGCAGGGCTTGCGGAAAGAGTCGAAGTCCAGTTGGCGTATGCGATCGGTGTGGCTGAACCCGTGTCGATCATGGTTGACTCGTTCGGAACCGGGCGAATAGGTGATGACGTCATCCGTGACTTGATTCGAGCTCACTTCCAATTGACGCCGAATGGCATTATCGAGGCGCTCCAACTGAGGCGGCCCATTTTCCAGAAGACAGCTGCTTATGGCCATTTTGGTCGGTCCGAACCCGAGTTCCTTTGGGAAGTGACAGACAAGGCCGATGCTCTCCGCAGTGATGCGGGGCTTTCTGAATCGGACGCGAAGGTAGTTGCCGGCCAGTAACGACTTTTCCGAAAGGGGCCGTCCTTAAGGGACCGCAGTGTTCGTAGTGGCTGTTTAAGGTAAACCGCTGATCCTTGGTGATCTTGGTGCCTTAGTGGTGATCTTCTGAATTGTCCCAACTGCTTGAACTCGTTCCCTAAACGGAGCATCTTCTTAGGAAGTGGCTGTTCAAGCACATCGGCTATCCAGAATCAGCTTTCTTCCCGAAGTTTTTCGGCCCTCGGCTCGGTGCGTGGTGTT
>JAUWTT010000189.1 GCA_030614585.1 Acidobacteriota bacterium | reverse complement strand
CAGGATCGAACACCACGAAAACATCTGTTACTGGCTCAACCTTTTCGTCGCCCGTCACCGCTATACGGTAGGTCCCAGCAGGGAGCGGGGATACGGTAACACTCTGGGTCCCATCTCCAGACGGTTGGGGTTTCGCCGTCACAGGCACTTCATCAGTCTCCAAGTTCCTGATTTCTGTATGAAGTTGAACTCCTTCTATGCCCGGATGAACTCGGACTTCAAAGCTCTCGTTAGACAGATAAATATCTTCCATCGACAGGCTCAAGGGAATCTGGCGGAGAGGCGGTGCAAAGAAATCCCCCAGATTAAGGTCGAGGCCACTGAGTATGCCGTGAAGATTCGCAAGCACGGCATCAGCGTTCTGAAGTGATCCGTGCATCGTCGCAGCGAACATTTCCCGATGTTCCTGGCTTAATTCAAGAGGGGTGGCTGAAACGCGAGGTACAGTCCCATCCCCTTTGAGATTCTGACCACCTAACTCCCGCAGAAAATGGATTTCATCGCCTGCTTTGCGGGCCGATTGAACTGTTGGCTGGCGAATTCCCACCACCGGGAAGATGCTGTAGCCGTTATTCACGTAGTCATCATCGGCCCGGTTCTGATCAACTGCAGCTTCGATCTCTCTGTGAAATGAAAGTGCGTCGGCTGACTTTTCGAAATCGACGTTCGGGATCCCGTCTGTTTCACCGACACGAACAAACTCGCCATCGCCCTGGTCATAGACTCGGTAAGTGGGCAGAAGCTGATAGACGGAGGTGAACGAACGCATCGCCCGCGTTAGGTCGAAGAGCCCGAACGGGCCCTTCTTGAAGCCCTCAACTAAGAACCGAAGGGCATTCAAGGAACCTCGATACGGAGTCCCGAATGTGATCAATGCTTTTGTCTTTTTCCAACCCTCAAGAACCTCGAGGAAGTATCGAGCTACGATGCCTCCCATGGAATGGGCAACGAGCACCAGTTCGGCGTCCTGATTGCCCGACTCTGTCTTCCAATCGGCAAGCCACTTGTGAGCTTGACGCGCCAGGCGGCGAGCCCCCACTCGATTATCTCTCCTCCAGTCGTACGGGAACGTGAAGAAGTTCTCGCCTTCCTCAACCTTGAACTCTTGCTGGATGACGTCTGCTACCTTGGTGTATCCGTCGATTTTCCACAGTCCGGGGACGAGATGGGTATCCGGAATGAGGCTGGGGGCCGTCACACCATCGCCCAGGTCATCCTCATCCGGGGGATCCTCACTCAATGCTAGATCATTGAAATTTCCTCCCAAGTGAAGGAGTCCTCGTAACACAGCTCCACCGGAAAGAGCCCAGACATCTCGTCCGTCTTTCTGGAGAACGCTTCCTGTGATTCCCGGGAGCAGTACAATTACGTGGGGCATGGGCTGTCTGGGCATACTTCCTCCTCAATCTCGTGGGGTAAAGTCCCGTTCCCAGGTGTCCGACGACATCGACGACTGAACCATTGAGCGCAGGACTTAAATGAGTCGATCACATTCCGTCTGACAGCTGGACTTAGCATACTTTGGCCCGCCAGGTCCCTCAAGGGGTGACGGATTATCCGACACTCCACGGAACAGGGACCAAACTGACGCAAAGATGGTTGCTCAGTCCTTCAAACGGAGGCTGAGCTGTTTCTGGCAGGCAGACGTTACTTTTCGTCTGGTCCTGGGCTGCTTTCTGAGTTTGTCTGCTTGCCGCTGAAAAAACTTGCCCAAACGGACATATAGTGCCTGGCGACCGGTTGTAGATGATTAGGAAAAGAAGATGCTTTTACGTAGAGGTAGAATGTCCGGTTCCGGCGCACCCGCTCAAACCAATATCCGTCCTGCATCAAGCGCCCGTCTTCGAGATAGAGACATAAGCGCTCAAGATATGACTGATTGAGACCCGTCGACATTAGGACAGAGGCCGAACCACCTTCGAGCCTCAGGAGGCAGCCTCCGTCCGCTTCCGCCAAACTGACCACTTCCGTCAACCTGAACTCCTGGATTCTCCTTAAATGAAGTGGATTTTGGGCAATCGCGGATGCCTCGCGGTCTTCCGGCCAGATATCCTGAATGTCCGCCTCCAGGATTGCGAGGGCTTTGAAGAGAACATCGAGCTTAAAGTTGTATGCGCCGGTTTCCAGGCTGACGTAGGACGTTCGGGGTATGCCGAGCCGGGAGGCGAACTCCTTACCGCTCAATCCCCGTGCCAGTCGCAAGTTCCTCAGCCTCTTGCGGACGAAGTCATTGATCGCCCACCTACTTGTCATCCGAGACATCTCCACGTGATCAGAAGTTAACCGCTATCTTATTCCGACCAGATCTGTTTTTCAAGGTCCTGATTGGAGGGTACCAACTGGGGTGGTCGACCGGGTCTTCAGGCTCCACCGCGCAGTGAGGACCCAGAGTGTAGTCTGTTAGATCATGCCCAGTTCGCGTGGTGAAGTCCGCGAGCTTTTCAAAAAACCTGAGGAAGCGTTCAGGATTGCCACGGCAGTATGGACACCGGACAGCAAGTACATTCTCTTTGTGGTTGCCGTGAAAAACCCTGGTGAATCAGAACTCTGGCGTGTTTCGCTCGAGGGTGGGGAGGCCGAAAAGCTGTGGCAGTCAAGACAGTCCATTTCTGATCTCCTTTGCTGGATTGCCGAGCTCGACTTCCTCCACACTAGCGCCAAAAGCAACAAGTTCAGGTGGAATTGGGGAACCTGCTTCCGCAATCCTGTTGACGGTTCCTGCGAACACGTCAGTGACCCAGAGATTGCCATTTGCCGCCGCCAAGCCTACCGGGCCGAAGAACCCTGTCGCAATTGGTGTGTGGTCACTTGCGTACACAACACTTCCTGTGGCCATGTTGGCAACGGCGATATCATCGCCAAATCGGATTGCACTGACGGGCATTCCGAAACCCCAGTAGGTCTTCACGACTTGCAGCTCCTCGGGGTCCCAAACTTGCACCGTTCCTCCCCAGAAGATGGTTGTTGTAATCAGGTTGGAGCCGTCTGCCGCCACTGAGAAGGGCGAGAACAGCGGGGAATAGCCAAATATGTCCATCTCCATGCTTAAGGCGTTACCCGTCAAGCCGTCGAACTCTTTCAGCGAAAACCCATCCGCAACGAACACTCGTTCGTGCTTCTGGTGACCCGGCAAGACTGCAATCCCACCGGGCAGTGTTATCCCACCCGGACTGATGCGCCTCCACTTGCCGGAAGGTAAGACTCGAGCTATGAACCCTTCGATATAGCTCGATACATAGAGACGGTCCTGCGAATCGAAGGCCAGGTTATCAAGACCGGGCTGCAGTCGGGCAATCACCTCTCGGGTGGGAGGCCCCGTGTCGGCATGAACGCGCACGACTTCACCATACACGGTGTCGAGTACGTGAAGCCGCCCCTGCGAATCGAACTTGACGGCTGCCGGACCTCCAAACCCGGCCACGACAGTTTCGAAGTCGCCAGTGTCGACGTCAACTTTGACCACATCACCGATGAACCAGCGCGGCCCATACAGGTAGCCATCCGGCCCCCAGTCCATTCCATTCAAGGCGCAGGGCGTCCCCAATCCAATCGTGTCGGTGATCAGGCGGGGAGATTCCCCAAAGTCGGGATCGACTTCGTACAACCCGATGCCGGAAAAGCACTGAGCAACAAAGAGCCTTCCATCATCTGAAAAGGTGATCGGGTTGATTCCCCCTCCAACGAATTGTCCCGTCTTGGCTCCGCTGGGAGATAGCCGCCCAACTTCCCCTGACATGATGGCAGTCCAATACAATGTAAAGTCAATCAGATCTTCTAGATGTAGAAGGGAGTGCCACTCACCAGTCAATGGCCGACTCTCTCATGAGCCTTCTCCCCAGGGCACTCAGTGGCTTCGAGCCGGGAGGATTGCCTCGAACTTTCTGCTTCAGTAAGATCCAGTCAGCGGAAATCGGCAAACAGGCGCCAACAGGCGGGAGTGACCATGCGGATTCAAATAGGTTTTCTCGTATTAGGATTCATTATCCTTCAGGGTCCCCTGCTTTCAGGAGCCTCTCAGCAGGAACCCGGCAGCGAGTTCCCCAGTTCGGCAGATAGCGCTCGAACGGCACTCAAACGGGGAATCACTTTCTTTCATTCGATCGCGATAGAGGGAGGTTACGTTTACCATTACACTCTGGACCTGAAGGAGAAGTGGGGGGAAGGGCGAACCGATGATCGGACGATTGAGGTCCAACCCCCAGGAACACCAGCCGTCGGTCAGTCATTCTTGCGCGCGTATCGTGTCGTGGGAGACGATGCATTTCTGAAGGCCGCAGAGGAGGCGGGAGATGCGTTAGTGAGAGGGCAGAATGATCTTGGGGGCTGGGGGCACAAGATCTACTTCAATGGTCCCAAGAGCAAGGTTGTTAGCTTTGATGATGATCAAACCCAGAGTGCTATCCGCTTTCTCATGGAGCTTGATCAGGAACTCGACAAGCCCTCCCTTTCCGCTGCCATTGAGAGGGCCCTGAAAATGATGATGGCCTCCCAAATGGACCATGGTG
This sequence comes from Acidobacteriota bacterium, assembly GCA_030614585.1. Lineage (GTDB taxonomy): Bacteria > Acidobacteriota > UBA6911 > RPQK01 > JAPXNP01 > JAUWTT01. The sequence continues at coordinate 2,888 of JAUWTT010000189.1, read as the reverse complement.
GCTGGCCCCATCGATATCCCAGACAGTGGAACTATCACGACTTTGCCACCCTCAACGACGGTGGTATCAACGACTGCATCTCAGTAATGCAGGATGCTCATCGCCACTATGGCCGGGCCGAATACAAGGGGAGCCTTCAAAAGGCAGGATGGTTCTTGATTATGTCTCAATTGCCTCCCCCGCAGCCGGGTTGGGCGCAGCAGTATAACCAGTACCTTCAGCCTGCCTGGGCCAGGGCGTTTGAACCGCCGGCGGTTTGTTCGCTGGTTACCGTTCGCAATATCCAAACGTTGATCGATCTCTATTCCTACACAGCGAACGGACGGTACCTGGAGCCCATTCCTGATGCCCTGCGTTGGTTGGAATCCACCAAACTGCAGAATGGGAAATGGGCTCGTTTCGTCGAGATAGGGACGGGAAAACCACTCTACTATGATCGCGGGAGAGTCAGAGTCGATTCGGTCGAGGAACTGAGCATCGAGCGCAGGACGGGCTATGGCTATGAACAAGATCTCAGTGAGAGATTAAAGCAGGTCACAAAGAGGTTCGAAGAAGTCTCAAGCTCAAATCGAGAAGAGGTCCCTCAAGAAGAACGTGATACGCCGGAAAAAGCCGAAATCATTGAGAGACTGTCAGAGCTCGAAAGTGAGCTGAACAAAGTCGTAGATTCTCAGGACGACTTGGGGCGCTGGGTCGTCAGGAATGACCGCTACCGTAAGATAGTGCCGGGCACAAGCTGGACCGGTGAATACGAAACAAAGGACAGAATCAGCAGCGCTCTTTTCAACAGGAACGTTGGCTTATTGTGCAAGTTTCTCGAACTACTTGAGTCACTGCAGTAAATGGTCAAGATAGACCCGTTGTTTTCACCAGTCGAATGGGACCTGGTCGTTCCAACCAAGTAACCCTCTGCCCCCTCCCTCCGAAAGGCGCAGCAATGACTCTGCCCGATCCAGTTCACTCGGCGAGGGTGATATATCCTTCGAAGGGACCGCGATGGACCCCGAACATAACGTCTTCTGGCGGATCACCCAGCGGTAGGAAGTCTCCCTTTAGTTCCCATGTGGCTGCGCCGGTCGCTCCCTCAAAACGGCCTGAACCGCTGACAATTCGCCAAGTTTTGACATCGACTCCATATCCCTCCACTGGAAAATAACATGCGTAGTTGGGACCTGCCGTTAAGTCAGGAACCATGTAGAGCATGTCACCGCCGGCGAAGCGGATGATGTGGTTCTTCACAATGCTCAGGTATTGGGTCTCCAGCCCGCCGGCGCAGGGCCCCGTCCCAGTTGGGCTCCAGTCCGTGTGAATATCGTAGCCTGTCGTTGTGCAGTCGTAGGTACCTCCTCCAAGGTTGCTGTGACCGCCACAAATTCCCAGCGTAATCGGTTGCCCATTGATCTCGGTTCCGAGTGGGATGTTCCCGGCACCTGAAATCGTCATTTTGAAAGGTTTGGTCATTTGGGCTTGGACACTTGTGACCGCCAAAACCAAGACCACACTAACACCAATCGCCAAGGCCATCCTGTTCGTCATTTCTCCCTCCCTTTCTGTCTAAAAAAGACTTTGTTTACCCAATTCTCTCTTTCGCAGCTAGAAGAAGTCTTTCAAAAACCTTGCAATTTCATTGAAAGCTTCGGCAGACTGGTTCAAGAGAAGCCGTCACCTCATTGCTTTGGGTGGTAAAAGGATGGGTTCTAACAAGGAACGAGTCTACCGGTTTGGGCACTTCTCGCTTGACCCGAGTCAGTTCAAGCTTCAACGAGCTGATGAAGAACTGTCTCTGCGGCCAAAATCGTTCGCGACCCTCCTTTGCCTGGTACAGAACCGCAACCGCATCGTCACTAAAGATGAACTTTTCGAGTCAGTCTGGACTAGGACGTATGTCAACGAGACGGTTGCCAGCCAGTGCATAGGAGAGATAAGAGCGGCGCTGGGAGATGACATTCATCATCCTAGATATATCAAGACAATCCCCAAGATAGGCTACCAGTTTATTGCCGAGGTTACCGAAAGTCTGGCTCCATTGGACCGGCCCTCTATTGCTGTTCTTCCATTTCGAGATATGAGCCCAAAAGGGGATCAAGACTATTTGTGTGAAGGAATTGCAGAGGAGGTCATCACTGCTCTGAGTCAAGTGAAGGACCTGCGGGTCATCGCTCGCACCTCGTCCTTTTCCTTCAAAGACAAATCGCTTGATATTCAGGAGATTGGTCATCGTTTGAACGTGCGGACAATCCTGGAGGGAAGTGTCAGGAAGACTGGGAGCAGGTTGAGAGTAGCTGTTCAGCTGATCAACGTTGCCGACAGCAGTCACCTCTGGTCAGAGGAGTTCGACCGCGAGATGGGTGATGTATTCGCAATTCAAGATGATATTTCAGTCACAGTAATGCAGATGCTCAAGGGTGAACTCATAGGATCAGAGAGAGGACCACTTACTGAGCGTCAGACGGGAGATTTGGAGGCGTACACGCTGCAGCTGAAAGGCCGATACTTGATGTATAGGGAAGGGGGTCGCGATTTTGTAGATGCGATGACGTACTTTGAAAAAGCGATCGAGATTACCCCGGGATATGCCTCCGCTTATGCAAGTCTGTCTCCCTGCTATCTGCTGCTAGCAGTGTGGAACCACGTCGAACCGAACACGGTATTCCCACAAGCAAAAGAAGCAGTTCTGAAAGCTCTCGAGCTTGATCCAACGTTGGGACTAGCTTACGAGGCTCTTGCGCTTGTCAGGATACTTTGTGATTGGGACTGGGAGGGTGCTGACCGATCATCCAAACGTGGGCTCGAGCTCAGCCCGGGTTCCGAGTCCGCTCACAACGTGCGTCTAATCTACTTAGTCGCTGTAGGAAGGATGGACGAAGCTGTCGCCGAAGCTGAGATTG
>JAUWTT010000203.1 GCA_030614585.1 Acidobacteriota bacterium | reverse complement strand
TCCCATCCAAGGCTCCTTCAGGAAATCTATCGAGGTGAAAGATCCGAGACAGCAAGAAGAACCCGCGTCCTTGCTGATGCCGACAGTCAGTATACGACAGGCTCCGGTTCGAGACGCGCTATGTCTTCCGCCAACACAGAACTCAGCTTAAAGACGATTACTGCAAAACTTCCAATTGTGGCTCAGATGAATCGGAGCCACCGGCAGATTGACAGACCGTGAGAGGTTAGGGTAAATGATTGGTTCAAAATGCCCGATTACGAGAAGGAGAAAGAGCTAGCAGCAAGAGGAAGCCTCAGGTACATCCAGCAGGGCATGACAGTAGGTTTGGGCTCTGGGTCCACAGCGGCCCACTTCGTAAGACTGCTCGGTGAAAAGGTACGAAACGGATTCAAGATCGAAGGAATCCCAACTTCGATCCGTACCAGTGTTCTGGCTCGTGAACATGGCATCCCTCTGACCGACTTCAGTCAAAAGAACCGGGTCGATGTCACCGTTGACGGGGCAGATGAAGTTGACACGGCTCTGAATCTCATCAAGGGTGGAGGAGGAGCGCTCCTGAGAGAGAAGATTGTGGCTACAGCCACCGACTTCCTCATCATCGTCGCCGATTCGCGAAAACCAGTTGACACCCTCGGTGCCTTCCCGCTCCCTGTAGAAGTTATCCCGTTTGGATGGGAGCTTGTGGCCGAGCAAATCAAGGGGCTTGGAGCAGCGGTCAAACTCCGGATGACCGCGACCTCGCATCCCTTTCTGACAACACATACGAACCACATACTCGACTGTAGGTTTGAAGAGATTCCGGACCCGGAAAGGCTTTCTGAGAGCTTGCGTCGAATCACTGGGGTCGTTGAACATGGACTCTTCGTCGGATTGACGAAGCTGGTGGTTATAGGCCGGGGAGATGGGACAGAAATCCTGACGTTGGAAGGTGGCTCATGAGTACCCTTTGCACGTTTGAACCCCTGGGGGGAGGGTTTGTCCAGCTCGAACGTTCTTCAAGTGATGGTCAATACCTGAGTCCCAACAGAGTCTGTCGAGGCGAGCATGTTTGAAAGAAGGACAACGGGATCAGTCGTTTGCCGCTCCTGCAAACGGTTAGTGAGCGTCAATGACGAACGCTGTTTCAACTGTGGTGCATGGAACCCTGGCTTGTGGGGGTACGCTCCGTTGTTCCAGAAGCTGGGCCACGACCTGGGTTTTGTACAGATAGTGACCTGGGGTTGTGCAGCTCTTTACCTGGCAACCCTCCTTTACAGCAGCAAACCCGTACTTGGTGGCTTTGGCATTATCGCGCCGGATACTTGGAGTGTCTATGTCTTTGGTGCGAGCGGGGCATATCCTGTGTTCGAGGCCGGTCGATGGTGGACCCTCCTGAGCGCCACCTGGCTGCACGGAGGCGCACTCCACATCCTGTTCAACATGATGTGGATTCGACAACTTGCACCGGTCACTGCCAATCTCTATGGACCCAGCCGCCTGGTGATTATCTACACCGCTTCTTCCATCACTGGGTTCCTCGCCAGTTCTCTAGCTGGAACTCAGTTGACGCTGGGAGCTTCAGCGTCCCTGTTTGGATTGTTTGGCGCCCTGGTATGGGCCGGCAGGAAGACCGGAAGCAGTGAAATTGGGCGCCAGGCCCTTATCTATGCTGCTGTTATTTTCGTTTTCGGACTGTTGATGCCTGGCATCGATAACTGGGCCCACGTCGGAGGATTTGCCGGAGGATTTGCGGCTGCGTATTTGTTAAACCCCTTGCAGAGAGAGACTTTCGGTAATTTAATATTGGCATTGGTCTGCCTGGCAGCCACCGCATTGTCCATCATGGCATCGGTTGCGTTGGCCTGAGGAACCATAGCAGAACGTCTTCCCGGGAGGATGTTTCAAAATGGAAAAGGTGACGAAAGAACTTTCCATGAAGCGATTCCAGGTATTCGCCTGGGGATTCATCGGCTATACGCTCCTGGTCATTGTCTGGGGTGCTTATGTCCGTGCCACCGGGTCTGGTGCCGGCTGTGGCAACCATTGGCCTTTATGTAACGGAGAGGTGATTCCACGTGCGGAGCAACTCGAAACCCTTATCGAGTTTACCCACCGTCTTACTAGCGGTCTGGCCCTGATTCTGACGATTGGCCTGTTGGTATGGGCCTTCAGGTCTTTCCCCGCCGGCAGCCGCGTTCGTACCTTCGCCTCCCTGACGACGTTGTTCATGCTTACAGAAGCATTGCTGGGAGCCGGCCTGGTACTTTTCGGACTGGTCGCAGATGACGACTCCGTCGCCCGTGCTTGGGTGATGGCATTCCACCTTGTCAACACGTGCTTTCTGCTTGCCTGTGCGACACTTACGGCCTGGAATGCAGGAGATTTGAGGGAAATCCGTATCCCCAGAGCCAGGTGGACAAAAGCCTTACTAATAGCTGCTCTCGTGGGGACACTGCTCCTGGCAGCGAGCGGCGCTGTCGCGGCACTCGGAGACACACTGTTCCCAGTGAAAACCTTTTCCGAAGGTCTGTCAGACGACTTCTCGGCAGAAGCTCATCTCCTGGTGCGCCTACGCATTTTCCACCCGATGCTGGCAGTCATTGTCTCTTTGCTTGTCCTGGGCGCTGCTTTTGTCTGTTGGCAAAGCGGTGGTGCTGGTGCAGCTCGAATCGGCATTCTCACGGGCCTTCTTTTCCTGGCTCAGCTGGCGGTTGGGACGTTCAACCTGCTACTACTGGCTCCCGTGTGGCTTCAGATGGTGCACCTCCTCGTCGCTGATCTAGCTTGGATTTCCCTTGTTCTGCTGGCAAGTTTGATGTTGCAGCGCCGGGTGCCGTCGGCATGGCTGGCCACAACTTCTCAGGAGGCTGCACGTGTCTGAGGTACCGGAGAACCTTGCGGATTTGCTCGAATTTTTCGATCTACTTTCGGATCGTGCCGACCAGATTGACGCTCTCACCAGTTTCGCCGAGCGTCTCGAACCGGTACCTGAGAGCATTGCGCAACGTCCCTACCCGGAATCACACAGAGTTCCTAATTGTGAATCTCAGGTCTACGTTTGGGCCGAAGCTCGCGAAGATGCCACGCTGAAGTTCCATTTCGCTGTTGAGAATCCTCAGGGAATCACGGCTAGGGCTTCTGCTGTAATACTCGACGAAGGCCTGGCAAGTGCGGATCCTGAAGATGTTGCCCGTATCGACCCTGAATTGATTCTCCGTTTCTTCGGAGGAGAGCTCTCAGTCAGGAAGTCGGTGGGGCTTCTCGAGATGGTGAATACCGTCAGACGCCTCGCCGTAAACTACCTGAGTACAGGCCAAACAGGAACGGGGTCCGAGAGCTGATTAACCGATCTTAGAGGAGTGGTGTTTGCTTTGAGTATTTCCAAGCTTGGGATTCCGAATCATTCGATCGCCTTCGTGATCCACCTTGTCGCGACACTGATCTGGATCCCAGCGTGTGGACAACCTGAGACAGTTCAGACTCAGGGTGATCCGTCTTTCAGAATTACCCCCGTCAAGCCCCTCGAAGAACTCAGATCGGAGGCCTTGGAATCAACTCCTCCCAACGAGAGTGGGGATTTCCTGAAACCGGACCTCGTGGAGTTATCAACTCTTGATCCGGCAATTCAGTTTGATATCAGATACGCCACCGACAACAACTTTTTGGGAGTCCCTTTCTACAAATACCCGAGGGCTTATCTCCAGCGTCCAGCTGCTCAGGCACTGCTGAATGTTCATCACGAACTACGGGACAAGGATCTGGGTCTACTTATCTATGACGCATATCGTCCCTGGTTTGTGACCAAGATGTTTTGGGACGCTACACCGGCCCGGTACAAGGACTACGTGGCCAACCCGGAAAATGGTTCTCGCCACAACCGTGGTGCTGCGGTGGATCTTACTTTGTACGACCTGAAGACCGGAAAACCGCTTGTGATGCCGAGTGGGTACGACGAGTTTCTAGAGAAAGCCCACCCCGACTACTCAGGAGGTACCCCGGAACAGCGGGAGAACCGGGATCTCCTCCGCGAAGTCATGGAGAGCCATGGGTTCACCGTTTACCCGTACGAATGGTGGCATTTCGACTTCCAGGGTTGGGAACAGTATCCCATCCTGAACCTCACCTTCAGCGAACTTGAGGAATAGTCTTGGGTCTTGGAGGTCTTGGGTCTTGAGAAACTCGTGCTCCGCCTGTCCTCCATAGCTCTAGCGAAGGAGGATGCTCGCAATCGAATATATCCTTAGCGCATTTAGCGGCTTTGCGTGAAATAGAACATCGTCACGCCAAGGCGCGACGATCGCAAAGTGAAGGCAGGGCGTTCGACGTTCACACTTCGACACTCCCCAGGACCCCGAGACAATAGGTCCCAAGACTCAAGACCCAAGACCCAAGTCTATCTTCCCAGTTCCCAGCTCCCAGTCAACTCGGTATACCGTTCTTGATGACGCCTTCGACCACGTCGCAGAAGCGATCCAATTCATTCAACTGTGTGTAGACACTGGGAGTGACACGAATTCCTTCAAACTCATCGTGTTTGATGGTCGTAACGAGAATCCTGTATTCCTTCCAGAGATAACTGGTTAGCTGCGCACTGTCGACACCTTCGATCTGCATGTTCGCGAGGCCGCAAGAGAACCGAGGATCAAGACTCGTATGGAGCCTGACTCGTGGGTTCTCGAGCAGTCGGTTGGCCCAATAGTCTCGCAGGTATCTCATCCTGGCCTCTTTTCGAGCCGGGCCAATCCCCTGGTGCACAGCAAGTGCGTCCCCAATGGCCAGAAAACTGGCGGCTGGATGAGTACCTATCTCTTCGTACTTCCGAATATCTTCATCCTGTCCCTCCGAGGCTGCCATCAGCGGCCAGAGGTCTTTGATCCTGTCTCTTCTTACATAGAGCATTCCTGTTCCATGAGGTGAAAACAGCCACTTGTGAAGGCTTGTTGCATAATAGTCACAGTCGAGATCTTCACGTCGGGCATCAACATGGGCAAAGGAGTGCGCTCCGTCCACGATCACGGGGATGCCCCTTTTTCGTGCCATCTGAACAACTTCCTTCACGGGCAGGATTTGGCCTGTCAGGTTGATCATATGGCACATCAGAATGAGCCGGGTCCTGGAATTGATCTGCTCCTCAAAAAGCGAAACGATCTGCCCGATGTCTTCCGCTGGAACAGGGGTCGAGAATTGTCGCAGAACAATACCCTGCCGTCGTTCCGACTGCTTCCAGGTGTTGATCATTCGCGGATAGTCCTGGTTTGTCGTGAGAACCTCGTCGCCCGGTTCCAAGTCAAAACCAAACTGGCAGATCTGCAATCCTTCCGAGGTGTTGCGAGTAATGGCAATCTCTTCAGGAGCAGCCCCGAAAAGTTCGGCCAACCCCTTTCTGACGCTTTCTTTCTGGGGTTCCAGTATCCTCCACATGTTGTAGACAGGAGCACGGTGAGAGAAATCCAGATACTTCTTCATCGAGTCCTGCACGACACTCAGAGCAGGGCTCACACCTCCGTTGTTGAGGTTGATGATTGTCCGATCTACGGTAAACGCCTCTTGGATTTGGAACCAGAAATCCTCGTCTCCTGCAATCCTTTCAGGGGGAGCCGGACTCGAGGCATAGGCGCCCAGGACTTCAAGCATCCCAGGCAGATGGTTTGGTTCTAGAAAAGCGATTGGTGCAATTGCAGGGGACAAGGCAATAGCCCCCAGAAACCCTCTCCTATCTAACATGGTCTCCTCCCATCGAACCGGATGGATCCGGCCGAAACCGTACTATTAAAGCCACAGGGAAACCGGAAACACCAAGAGTTCTTAGTGTCCTTCCCAACAAAGTACTGAATTGCCGAGGGTATTATCCCCCCACTAGATCTCAAACGCCGAACGCAGCAGGTCCACGCTCTTTGGCACACCCGTTTCAGCGTTTTCCTTACCCTCGAACTCAATGGCAACGTAGCCCTGGTAGCCAACATCACTCAGAATCCCAGCGACCCGTTTGTAATCGAGATCCAGCGAATACCACTCACCCCCACCAAAATAGGTTTTTGCCTGAACGAACACTGCTTTAGGAGCAATCTTCTCAAGTTTCGGATAAGGTTCCTCCAGGAAGTTGCCGGTATCCATCAACACACCCAGCCATCTCGAGGGGAAATTTGACTTTCTTGAAATGCCAGTAGGAATAACTGGAGATTGCCAGTTTCGGTTTCGGACCGGTATTTGAGCTGAGATTCCCAGCCTCGAATTGGGACCGTCCCGAGAGAGCGGCCGCACCAATTCCGGTTAGGCTTCCTGACATAAGTAACGAGCGTCGGTCTAATCTCATTGATCAGCCTCTCGAAAGGTCGAGCGTCTTATGGCGCTGTCAAGTCGTTAATATTCCGTTGACAGCATGATACTACGCCCCAGGCGCTGTTTCACGAATGAAAGATCGGAACCTGAGGCTACGGTTCAAAACGGATCACCGAGTTATAATCCATGCTTTTGGAGACCAACCCGTTGTTCACAGAATTCATGGAACAGGGCATCCCACCGCTGGTTTTCTGGATCTTTGTCGGTCTGGGAATCATTGTTCAAGGCATTGGAAAATCAGGGTTTGCAGCTGGAGTGGGAATCCTCACCATCCCCTTGATGATGCTTGTCATGCCGGTCGACAAAGTGGTCGCGACCCTGTTGCCACTCCTGATTCTGCTCGACTTCAACGCCATCTACCACCACCGGCATAACAAGGTTTGGGAAAAGGTCCTTCAGATCTACATTCCGTCACTTTTCGGCATTCTCCTCGGTGTGGCGGTCTGGTGGTATATCGGCAAGGAAGGACTTGACCAATACGCAATCCACGTCAAGCGTTTCGTTGGCTGTATCGCCATTCTGTTTGCCGTCTACATCATGGCAAAGGAAAGAGCACTTAAGTGGGTAGATCATCTGCACCTGGGTCCCAAAACCCACTGGTTCGCAGGCATAAGTGCGGGGTTCACTTCGACAATAGCCCATTCTGCGGGGCCGATTGTCAGTTTATATCTATTTGCTCAGGGGATGGGGAAATCCCTTTTCGTAGGAACAACAGCCTTGACGTTCACTCTCATCAATCTCACAAAGCTGCCTTTCTACGTGGGCATTGGCCTGATCAATAGAGACATCCTATTCTTCGACCTCACACTGTTGTGGTTGATTCCGATAGGTTCTTACCTGGGGAAGTGGATGC
>JAUWTT010000487.1 GCA_030614585.1 Acidobacteriota bacterium | reverse complement strand
TCTCTCCCTCCTTTTACCGCAAGCAGCGGGCCGCCATGAATCGGATCCAACGAAAGGTGGATTCACAACTGGTAGAACTGGCCGGGGCCATCCAGAACTGGAATCAGACCCGGAAGGGACCGGGCTACAGTGAGGAGTCGGTCCAAAAGAAGATCCATCAGTGGACGGCTCGCGATCACTTGCGGAAGTTTCTGGAGTTCGATCTACGCGTGGAAGACTCCCAGGTCGTGGCTCTGGACTGGTGCTGGAATCGAAAGTTGAAGCGGAAAATACAGCGTCGTTATCTGGGCAAGACCATCCTGTTTACCGATCAGCACGAATGGGAATCGTCAGCCCTTGCCCTGGCTTACAGAAAACTCTGGAAAAGCGAAGCGCTGTTTCGCCTCAGCAAAACTCGTCGTGGACCCTGGTGGCCCCTGTATCATTGGACCGACAGTAAGATTCGGGTCCACGCCCTGTACTGCTATTTTGCCCTACTCCTCCTCTCGATCCTGCAGCTCAAACTCCAGGAGGGTGGCCTGACCATGAGCCCCGAACACTGCCTTGCGCGTTTGCAAAAAATCCAGGAAGCCCTGGTCGTCTATACCAACGGCTCGGCAGAAAGAGTCTTAACTGAGAGGGATGATGCTCAGCAGGCGCTGGCTGAAACCCTCGGCCTGTTTGACTTGGCCCAGCAGATGGGTACTACGGTGCTGGATTAGATTTACCCCTGTCTAATCAACAGGTTAGGAGGAGTCTTCACCAAAACTGCCGTAAACTCGCGCTAGACCCAGGACTCAAGACTCAAGACCCAAGACCTCACCATCCTTCCCTAATCATGTAGAATATCCCCGAAACAATCTGAGCCCAGGAGCAAACAAGGTGTTTAACAGTCGCGCAATTAGAGCAAGACCCGGTACGGTGCTTTCCCAGGATCAGTTTCGGAAAGTTGAGCTGGCCGTGTCTTTCAAGCGCATCCGGTGTTACCGCTGCGATCTGATCGCGATCTACAAGTACCGGGTCAAAGAGATCCGGCGCAACCCCAGGCTTGAAGTGCCGGAGGGCGAGGAACTCGGGACCGATCACAAGGAGATCTGGGAAACGATTCCCCGTTATGCGGAGATCCCCGAAACTGTCAAATGCAAACGCTGCGGCGAGGTTCTCGGTATCGACACGCAGTGCATCTACTGAAGTTCAAAGGTCAAATGTCAAATGTCAAACCGACAAATGACAAGTGTCAAATGACAAATGGGCCACATGCTTCCTTGGTGGTCTTGGTGGCTTGGTGGTGAATCTTCTTCCCTGATAACCGAGCATCCTCCTTCGCGTCGTCCGATTACCGATGACCGATAACCGATTACTGCTTACTACTTACCTTGAAAACCGATCACCGATAACCGATTACTACTTCCTCCCCCCTACCCTTCCCAGCCATTAATAATTGACTCTCGGAGATCGAAGCCAAAGGCCCGTTCGGAAACCACAACGATGGGCGCTGCCTGCACTCTCTTATACACAGAGCGATTCATGGTCAGGTAGAGACTACTAGCCAGCTCTCCAAAGGATGCCGAATCGTATGACCGGTAGACGTTTTCCGGGTACTTGCCCTCCTTGAGTCTCCCCTCCTCGAACTCGCGGACGAGTTCGGCCGGGCTCGCTCCCTTTTCGATGTAATCGCTGATGATCGGTCCAACGATTTCGTAATCGAAAGGATCGGTCTGATCTTCCTTCAGTTCCGCAGACGCCGGCATCTCGAAGCTCTCCCGAGGTATCCTTTCTTCACCCCATCGGCGGTTGACATATCGAGCCACCCGGTAAACGTCCGGTTTAGGGAGATCGCCGATGACCGCAAGTCCGCCCACCATGTCCCCATAAAGAGTTGCATACCCGAGGGCGATCTCGCTTTCGTTGCCGTTGGTCAGCAGGAGCGCATTGCGATCATTCGACTCGGCCATCATGATGAGGCCTCGAATTCGTGCTTGCAGGTTCTCCAGAGTGATCGACTGACGCAGGGGATGCAGGTGGGATTCAAAGTCGGCCACAATTCGGTTCATGATTCCCTGGATCGGGATGACCTTATATTCAACACCGAGGTTATCGGCCAATTGACGGGCAGCGTCCTGAGTCTGCTGCGAGTTGTACTTCGATGGCAGATTGTAGAGCGTCAAACAATCCGGCCCCATGGCTTCGAACGCAATCGCCGTTCCCAGTGCTGAATCGATACCGCCCGAAACCGCTTCCAGAACCCCTTCAAATATCCCGATCTTCTGGTAATAGTCCCTCACACTCATCACGAGCGCTTCGTAGATTTCCTTTTCCCGATCAAAAACGGGGGGTTGGACATTGGTCGCCCGCCCTTCTTCGAAACTAACTGATTGCTGGGCTTCCTGAAACAACGGGAGGTGAGCCACTAGATTTCCGCGCGAATCATGGGCCGTGCTGGAGCCGTCAAAGGGAATGATGTTCTTCCCGTTGTCTCCGATCCCCACGGTGTTGACCCACACAATCGGAATTCCGTGCCGCTCGATCTGGGACCGCACCAGTTGCTCGCGTACGAATCGTTTTCCATCCTGCTCCCCGGGGCTCGAACAGACGAACGGGCTTGCATTGATACAGAGCAGATAATCGGTTCCCTTTTCCCGGTAGATTCGACAGGGTTTCAAGGTATACGGTTCGTCCCAAAGATCTTCACAGATCAACACTCCGATTCGGACTTCGCCTGCCTTAGCCTGGATGGTGACCGGTTCAACTTCATCACCAGGCTGAAAATACCGTTTGTCGTCGAAATACCGGTAGGAAGGGAGTAGTCTCTTGTGGACAACCTGAAGCAGTCTCCCGTCCTGTAGCACAGCGGCTGCATTGAACCGTAGCGGCCGATCATCAGGTCCCACGTTGCTCTCATCGAAATCAACGAACCCAACGACAACAGCGATACCCCGCGAGGCCGGCGCCAGCTCCTCCATCAGAAAGAGCTTATTCTCAAGGAGGAACTGCGAGTTCATCAGGAGCTTCTCGTCCAGGCAGTAGCCGGTGAGACTCATCTCGGGACATACAACCAAGTCCGCGCCATCTTCCCTGGCCGTTCGAATCGCCTGAAGGATTCGAAGTGCATTTCCCTTCAGATCACCGCTTTTCGGATTGATTTGGGCTATCGAGACTCTGAATTTCATCGCGGCCTCCGGTTGAGTCTATAGCTTAACTGTTTTCCCGCTTCAATTCCCTGCCCTCTCCCACCTCCAGCTTTGTCGTGAAGTTGATCGTGAGCTTTGTTCGAAACCCCGGTGATCGAATCGACAAGGTTCACGACAAAGGGAACGACTACGGTATTCGCAGTACCAGCAGCTGAGCCCTCCCCGAACTTTGTCGTAAACTTAATCGCGAACTTTGCTCGAAACTCCACTGATCGAATCGACAAGGTTCGCGACAAGGTTCGCGACAAAGGGAACTGATGAACAAAAGCAGTGTTTCCGGGATCGATAGTGCTAACTCCGACCTCCCAACCCAGCGAGACCTCTACCTTATTGTCTTCTACAGTCTTTTGGGAGGCGCCACGGTCCTGATCCCGATCCCTTTCGTCGACGACTGGATTTTCGCGAGACTCCGCAAGTTCATGGCCCGAAACCTTCTGTGGCAAACAGGCACCGCACTGACATCCGAGCAGGCTCGCTTCCTCGTTCGACGCCCTTCTGACTGGAAAGGTCGCGGATGCCTTTACAAAGCCGCTATGGCCCTATTCGTCTTGCCCCTCAAGACTCTCGGATACGTGTTCAAGAAGGTGTTCCGCAAGATCGTTTTCATCTTCGCTATCCATGATTCGACTGAGCGGGCGTCCTCTACATTTCATCATGCCTATCTGCTCGCACTTGTCGGAAGAAAACGCTCAAGCGATTCTCAACTCGACGACGTTTCACTGATCCGGATGCGTGAAACAATCACCGACACACTCGATGGCTGGGATACCTCT
>JAUWTT010000580.1 GCA_030614585.1 Acidobacteriota bacterium | reverse complement strand
GGGCAAGGTGGTTGCCGCAGAAAGTCCCACCGTTGTGAGCCCCGCCCAGGGCGTCATTTCGATCCTCGTTAGGGCCGGAGATGTTGTCAGCCGCGTTGACATCCTTGCTCACATCGAAAGCCCTGCTTTGGAGAATGAACTCCAGCAGGAAAAATCAACTCTTCTCTCGATGCAGTCTGAAGTAGAACGGCTCTCAATTGCCAATCAACAAGCCAACATGCAGAACCTGCAGGAGGTGGCTCTTTTTGAGATGAAGGTGAAAACCAGCACGCGTGCCATGGAGCGTGCACACACACTCTTCGAGGAAGGGCTGGGCAGTTCCATTGATTATGAGAAGGCCAAAGATGAGGTCGAGGTAGCGACACTCGAACTGGCTCACTCTCAAAGAAAAACCCAACTGGATAAGAACACCAAGGACTTCGAGCTCAAGACAAAAAGGTTGGACTTGGATCGGCAACAACTTGTTATTCGCGACCTCGAACGCAAAGTCGCGGAGTTGGCTGTAAACTCGCCTGTCAGCGGCCTCGTTTCCAGGGTCGATGTGATGGACAAGGACACTGTCCAGCCCAACCAGAAACTCTTCGTCGTGGTTGACCTCTCTGAATTTGAAGTTGAGATCCTCGTACCGGAAAACTACGCTGACGAAATCGGTTCAAGCACAGGAGCCGCTATCCAGTATGAAGGTGAGGAGTATTCCGGCGAAGTAAAGTCGCTTTCCCCAGAAGTCGAATCCAGCCAAGTCAAGGGGATCGTGATCTTCACAGGAGACCCGCCTTCCGGCCTTAAGCAGAATCAACGAGTGTTTACACGCCTCATTCTTGACTCAAGAAGCGATGTGGTGAAGGTCCCTCGCGGACCGTTCCTGGAGAGCCTGGGTGGACGTCAGGCCTACAAGGTGGAAGGAAACATGGCGCGTTTGGTGCCGATACGCGTGGGATCAGTCAGTGTAACCGAGGTTGAGATCCAATCCGGGTTGGAACCCGGCGACCAGGTGATCCTCACTGATCTAACCAGATATGAGGGTGTTCAAACCATTCTCCTCAGAGACTGAGGATTCTAAATGACTCTTGAAAGGAGTTCAGGGCGATGCTGAACATGAAACAAGTGACGAAGGTTTATCGGACAGACACCGTTGAGACCCACGCACTTAACTCAATCGACATCCAGGTTAGTGCCGGTGAATTCGCTGCCAGAATGGGGCCTTCGGGTTGTGGGAAGACCACTTTCCTCAACGTCGCCGGGTTGCTTGACACCTTCGAGAGCGGATCCTACCACCTTGACGGTCAAGACGTCTCAAGGCTCAGTGACTCTCAAATGTCTCGAATTCGAAACGAAAAGATCGGCTTCATCTTTCAGAGCTTCAACCTGATCCCTGATCTAAACGTGTATGACAATATTGATGTCCCGCTGCGTTATCGCAGAATGCGTTCGAAAGACCGCCGGACTTCCATCCTGCAAGCCCTTCATACCGTGGGTCTGGATGCTCGAAAGAAACACCTTCCTTCCCAGCTTTCGGGCGGACAGCAGCAGCGCGTAGCAATTGCTCGAGCTTTGGTCGGAGAGCCCAAGCTCATTCTTGCTGACGAGCCGACTGGAAATCTCGATTCCCAGATGGCAGCGGAGATCATGGAACTTCTGATCAGAATCAACCAGGAGGGTTGCACGATTGTGATGGTAACTCACGATCAGTCGATCGCCAGCCGGGCGAAACGACGTATTAACCTCCTTGACGGCAAAGTCGTTGGAACCCTTACTGAGATTCCGGTTCCCATCATGGGTGTGGCCGAATATACGGGTGTCAAAGCCCAGAGATAGGGGGAAATTATGGTCGTCTACAACCTCCGCATGGCTCTGAAAAGTTTTAGGCGAAACCCGGTACTCTCGAGCCTTATGGTCGGTGGGATCGGTCTCGGAATTGGAGTATCAACGGTTTTTGTCACTGCCTTCTATATCTTTTCAATGAACCCCGCTCCAGAGAAGAGCGAATCTCTGTTCTACGTCGAGATTGACAACTGGGATCCGAATCGACCCTGGAATGACGATGATCCATCAGCAGCTCCTACCCAGATAACGTATCGAGACATGGTTGGGATTATGGAATCGGAGATTCCCACCTTCCAAGGAGGAAGCTTCAAAGCCTCAGTGTTTATCCATCCTGACCCGGAGATCGGCCGTCCTTACAAGGCACTCTCCCGGATGTGTTTTGCAGACTTTTTCCAGCTCTTTGACCCACCCTTCGAGTATGGCTCGGGTTGGGACCGGAATTCCGACTCAGGCCCGGAAGCGGTAGTCGTCTTGGATCACGAAACAAATCAAAAGCTCTTCGGCGGTGAAAACAGCCTGGGAAGAATGGTACGTGTGGAAGATCAGGAGTTTAAGGTGGTCGGAGTCCTGAAACCGTGGCGCCCGTTTCCAAAGTACTACGACCCACACAATGGAGCTTTCGAGAAACCTGAGCAGATCTACTTACCTTTCGAGCAGCGTCGATCTCTGGAGCTCAAGAGTGCAGGTAACACTTCGAACTGGAAAGACTTTGACTGGTCTGATTTTGACCAGTACCTGGCCTCCGAGGCAATCTGGATCCAGATGTGGGTGCAACTTGACACTCCTGATCAGAAGGGTGCTTACATGAGCTTCCTTAACTCCTACACTGACGGGCAGAGGCAACTTGGCCGAATGCAACGGCCTAACAACAATAAGCTCTTCAATGTTATGGAGTGGCTGGACGATCGTGAAGTCGTCCCCGAGGAAGCAACCAGTCTGACGATCATCTCACTGCTTTTCCTTGTGGTCTGCGCCCTGAACCTCATTGGGATTCTACTGGGCAAGTTTTTGACACGAGCTCCCGAAGTCAGCGTCAGGCGAGCACTGGGTGCAAGTCGCGTCTCTGTGTTCCTCCAACATATTATCGAGTGCGAGACCATCGGCATCTTCGGAGGTTTCCTTGGAATCTTTGTTGCCATCCTGGGACTCAGGGCGGTTAATAACCTCTTTGCCGGCGAGACGTTTGAGTTCGCACTCGACACCAATATGCTACTCGTGGCAATCCTGCTCTCCCTTGTAGCCGGCTTGATCGCAGGCTTGTATCCGGCCTGGCGAATTTGTTCTATTCCGCCCGCTACCTATCTGAAAGAACAGTGAGAGGATCGAAATGGAATTTGGACCGATTCTTCGAACTCTACTCCGTAACAAGACAAGATTCATACTGATCACCATCG
>JAUWTT010000514.1 GCA_030614585.1 Acidobacteriota bacterium | reverse complement strand
CGGATCCGAATTCTACCAACTCTTCTCGTATGATCTTGGCTCAGGTGTCTCGACACTCCTGACCGACGGTGAGTCCCGGAATGGGAATGCTGTCTGGGCAAACCGAGGAGATCGATACGCCTATTTCTCTACCCGTAGAAATGGCAGGGATTTCGATATCCTCGTGGCCAGTTCAGCCAACCCGACCCAAGCCACGACGATTCTCCAGGAAGGGGGCTTGTGGGTACCTGCTGATTGGTCGTCCGATGACTCCAAACTCCTGGTCATTCGATACGTCTCGGCGGCTGAGGCTCACCCGTACATCCTTGACCTGAAGTCGAAAGAACTGACTCCCGTGCGACCTTCGGAGGAGAAGATCGCATACCGGAGCGCACTCTGGTCCAAGGACGGTAAGGGGATCTACTTCACCTCTGACGAGGGAACTGAATTCATCCACTTGAGGTATCTCGACGTCGATACCCAGGAAGTCGAGGTTCTGACCGGAGATGCCCCATGGGACGTGGATGATATGACACTCTCTGAAAACGGGAAGCTCGTGGCTTATGTGCTCAATGAGAACGGCATCAGCAATCTACACGTTCGAGACCTTGCCTCCAATCGTGAATTGAATGTCCCCAGCATTCCCTATGGAGAAATCACCGGAATCCGATTCCATCGCGACAGCAATCGGCTGGGGATGACCTTAAATTCTGCTCTGGGCCCGGGAGACGTTTACGTTCTGGATGTGACCGCAGAGAAACTGGAGAGATGGACACAGGGAGAAGTCGGGGGACTTTCAACCGATATCTTCCAGTCGCCGGAGCTGATTCATTACAAGACCTTCGACAAGGTCGATGGGAAGCCACGCATGATTCCCTGCTTTTATTACCCCGCCAGGAACCGAGGATCAGGCCCTTCACCCGTATTGATTTCCATCCACGGTGGCCCTGAGGCTCAATACACTCCAGCTTTCAGTTCCACGTTTCAGTACTTCATCAACGAGTTGGGCATTGCCGTTCTCGCGCCGAACGTTAGAGGCTCGACCGGCTATGGGAAGTCCTACCTGGGGCTCGATAACGGTTTCAATCGAGAGGATACGGTCCGAGACATCGGGGCCTTACTCGATTGGATCGACGAACATCCGGATCTTGATTCCGATCGGATAGCAGTGTTTGGTGGCTCCTATGGAGGCTATATGGTTCTGGCTGCGATGACCCATTACAACCATCGTTTGCGGGCCGGAATCGACATTGTCGGGATCAGTAACTTCGTTACCTTCCTCGAAAACACCCAGGAATACAGACGGGACTTGCGCCGTGTCGAATATGGAGATGAGCGGGACGCCGAAATGAGGGAATTCCTGAACCGTATTTCACCCAACAACAACGCTCAGAAGATCAAGAAACCGCTCTTCGTCATTCAGGGGTTAAACGATCCTCGTGTTCCCGCCACGGAAAGTGAGCAGATGGTGAAGGTCATCAGAGAAGGCGGTGGTTCTGTATGGTATCTCCTTGCCACAGACGAAGGACACGGTTTCCGTAAGAAAGAGAACAGAGATTTATATCAGAATGCGGTTGTGCTCTTTCTGGAGAAACTCCTTCTGAATTAGGTCATCGGTGATCGGTTATCGGTTAAGAAGATTTACCACTAACTCACAAAAGCACAAGGAGACCCTAGTGATTTAGTGCCTTCGTGGTTAGTCTTCCCCGATCACCGATCACCGATTACCGATTACCGATCACCGGTTCTACCCTGCGACTCCCAAAGGTGAGAAGTAGATCATTACGAGTACGATGATGGCCAGGATCACTGCTGTATGAAACACGTCTTTGTTGTCCCAGCTCTCTCTCGACTTCTTCTTGTCCTCTGCCATAGTCGTCGAATAGGTAAGTCCCTCTAACTGATTCTCGTCCGGCTTTCCGGTGAAGAAACTACCCACAACCATGATTGCCACAGAGGCCAGGAACAGGAGCGGCGCAAAATAGAGAAAATTGATCTCGGCATAATCGAGCAAGATGCCGCTCAACGAATCTTCGAATACCTCGACTGTCAACTTCGACATTCCAAGTACGAAGCCACCGACCAGGGCGGCCAGGGCTCCGGTCCCGTTGATCCGCTTCCAGAAGAGGCCCATTAGGAAAACCGCCGTGATGGGCGGCGCTATGTAAGCCTGGACATTCTGCAGGTACTGGTAAAGAGAAGACGAGAAACCTCTGAGTATCGGAATCCAGAGAATACCGAGGCCAACCACGACAACCGTGGCGATTCGCCCGACCCTGACCAGTGTCAACTCTGAGGCATCCGGCCTGAGTTTCTTGTAAATATCCATCGTGAAGAGAGTCGAGCATCCATTGAACACCGCGGCAAGAGAACTCATCAGCGCCGCTAATAGCCCGCCGGCGACGAGGCCACGAATTCCTACAGGAAGCAGGCTCTTGACCATGGTGGGAAAGACCTGGTCGGCAACTTCGAACTCGAGCTGGCCCGTCTGTCTTAAAGCACCAGCAATGATTCCTGGAATCAAGAAGATGAAGAACGGAAACAGCTTCAGATAAGCAGCCCAAATAGCACCGCGACGCGCGTTCGTTTCATCTTTGGCCGCCAGTGTTTTTTGCACAATGCACTGATCCGTGCACCAGTACCAAATCCCAACAATCGGAGAAGCGAGCAGAAGGCCCGCCCACGGAAACTCCGAATCGAGGGGAGGAAACATATTCAGGTGTTCCGGACCTACTATCGAAACCACTTTTCCCCATCCACCGATCTTCATCAACCCGACCCCCGCAACCGTCAGAGATCCGATGAGCAGAACGGCCGAGTGCATGGTGTCGGTGTAGACCACAGCCCGCAGTCCTCCGAGTGCCGTATAGACTCCGGTCACCACGACCACAAGCAATGCTCCGGTCCAAAACTCAATTCCCATGAGGGTCTCAAACACCACGGCTCCTGCGTACACCGTCACTGACACTTTGGTCAGGATGTAGGCAAAAAGTGAAACAACCGACAGGACCCAGCGTGCTTGGGGCGAATACCTGAGTTCCAGAAACTCTGGCATCGTGAAGACGCGGCTTCTCAGGTAGAAGGGAACAAAGACCCAGCCCAACAGCAGAACGCACCAGGAATGCAATTCGTAATGCCCCAGGGCAACTCCGCTGTTACTCCCCGTACTGGCCAACCCAACAATATGTTCGGACCCGATGTTCGATGCAAAAATCGAGGCCCCGATGACATACCAGCCGATGTGCCGGCTAGCCAGAAAGTAGTCAGCGGAATCCTTCGTCTTTTTCCGCATCACCCACCAGGCAATTCCCCCAATCGCCGCAAAGTAGAAAGCGACAACGACCCAATCCAGTGCCTGAAAACCGTTCATCCCGTCTCCCCTCTCGTCAGGTGGTGCGTCCGGTCAACGCAAACAGTGGAGCATTATAGACGAGAACCGGGGATCCGTAATCGGTTAACGGTTATTGGTAATCGGTAATCATGGAGGGATCAACCACGAAGTCACGAAAGCACGAGAGGAATGATTGCTTTGTGTTTTAGTGATCTAGTGGTTAGACCCAGTTCTCGGTTCCGACCGTTCGTCGTTCGCACTTCGTCGTTCGCACTTCCCCAGTCCCCAGCTCCCAGTTCCCAGTTCCCACTGAAGGGCTCTTTATGGTAGATTTGCGCTTACATTTTTTCGGCTATGAAACTGGTAATTTCAGTTTCTACCGTGGCAGAGACAGATCGATCCGGCGACTGTAACGAAGCTCGTT
>JAUWTT010000112.1 GCA_030614585.1 Acidobacteriota bacterium | reverse complement strand
TTCCGCTGGGTGACTTAAAGTACTCAGCTAATTGGGGATTCAGAGGCTCGAGCATAAAGCCGAAGCTGACGGGTGAAGGGGCACGCACCTGGTAGAACTTCAACTTCTTCTCTTCCCGCGGTCCTTCATCTAGAGTCCACCTCTTTGGAATCTCAAGAGCCCAGGAAAGCTGTCTCTCGCGATCAGGTTTTTTTCCCAATACAGACGTTAGTTTCGATGACTTGCCCTCGCGCAGAATGCAGAACTCAACTTCGGCTTCGGGACCAGCCCATCGGAGCGTCCTGACAAGCTCCATCCAGGACCCAACTTTCGCTCCGTTCACCTCTAGAATATAGTCGCCGACCTTGAGCCCACCTTTGTCGGCCGGACTCCTGCCAACAACTTTCCCAATCCGGATCTTCTCGGTTTCCTTGGGGTCATTTACGATCCCGAGCCATCCCGCATGGATCGACCCACCCCGATTGACGACCTGCTTAACAGACTTCCGAAGAACGCCCACAGGAATGATGTGGAAATTACCGATTCGCTCGCTAAGTCCAGCCTGTTTGGCATGGCTCACCAAACCGAGTAGTCTGCCTTTGCCATCTAAGGCGATGCTTCCGACCCTTGCATATTGTCTCGATCCACAATCGCACAGACGCCCTTTGAGTTCTCTTTCCGGAAGCGTGGTTCTTTCCGCCCAACTGAGAACCTTAAGGGAGGTACAACCCCAATCGCTACCAATTCGAGAAGCCAGCTGGAGGTCCTTTCTGCTGTCATCCCATTTTCCGAACGGTATCTCCCGGCTCTTAGCACCTTTCGATCTAAAAACTCCTACGTAGACCCTTTCATCCACCCCAACCAGTTCTGCCGAGTAGGTTCGCCCAGGTGATAGTTCAACAATAAACTTGGAGTTGGGACTTTCCAGCCGGGACCAGTAGGCCCCAACGAAAGACACGATGTAGCCTTGCGTGTCCACGACGACGCCATCAAATTCACTAATCTCGACAACGGTTGATTGGGCAATGACCTCTTCGCCATGCATGACACCAGTGGAATGGTGCCTCATCATTACTTTGACAAAGGATTGATCCTTGAGAACCGTCTCTTCTGCTCCGGCCAACCCGACCGGCACAGAAGAAAACAGGAATAGCCCAAGGAACAGCCAATAGACAGGACTGCTTCTCATACCGCGATTAGTGACTGACATCGGCGATGACCAAATCTTCGCTGACCTCGGTGCGGCGAATCTCTATCACAGAAGGCAGACGCAAAATCAAGGTGTTTCCGGGGGTTTCTTCCACCACGACCTCTACGAACTCAGCTTCCGCTGAGGGCCGTATATCGAGCGGTTCAGACTCGAAATGCAGATCCTGTATGTACAAGCCCCTGTCTTCTTCAATCCTTGTTTCGTCTTCCCAGGAATAGACAATTCCAACCGTAACCATCAGCAGTGTAGCGCAGACTGCCACCAACCTGAAGGAAGGGAGTCGGGAAGGTTTTTCTAGGGCGAGTCGACTTAATGTCTCAGACTCGAACTGGGACGGAACTCTATGCTTCCCTGAGCAAGACTGGACCAGGTACTTCAGCTCCACGAGATCTTCACAACAAGATCTGCATTCGGAACATTCGTCCAAATGAACAGCAACTGATTCGTCAAATCTGCTGGACAGATCCTCCGTCAGTTTGTTCAGAACACCTTCGCAGCTCATAGAACTCCCGCCAACTTCTCTCGAAGCAACATCTTCGCACGATGAATCCTGGACTTGACTGTACCCAACGAAATATTCAATACCCGACTGGTCTCCTCGTAGGAGAGGCCCTGGACTTCTCTAAGAACAAAGGCCAATTTGTACTTCTCAGACAACGAGCCGATGGCCACTTCCAGACGCTCTGCCTTCTCTTTCTGATCAAGGGTCCGTTCCGGACAGTTTCGGCAATCCGGCAATGGCACAGATTGCTCACCTGACTGAAAGAAATCCATAACGTTGTGGAAGAAAAATCTTCCCTTACGTTGGCGCCTTCGAAGTTCATCGATCGCCAAATTCGTGGCTATTCGATAAAGCCACGTCGAAAACTGGTACTTTCCCTGATATCGATGAGCGTTCTTGAACACGCGGATAAAGGCATCCTGGCAGAGATCGAGCGAACGATCATAATCGTGGGTAATCCCGTTGATGTAATTGATCAGTTTGTCCTGGTAACGTTGGACCAACACTTCGAACGCCACTTCGTTGCCTTCCAGGTAGGCAGCTACGAGGGCGTTATCCCCCAGGGTCAAAACTTGTGCTACGAGTGAGTTCTGCATTTCTTGTCACTTAAGACGAAAATTACAGACGTTTAGTTCCTTAAAAGGACACTACTATTTGGCCTCGTACCAGGAAGGCCCCACCGACAGATCCACCTTCAGCGGAACCCTCAACTGCGCAACGCCCTCCATCTCGTCCACCACAAGCCTGCTCAGACGTTCGATTTCCTCCTCGCAAACTTCGAACACCAGTTCATCATGAACTTGCATCGTCAGTTTACTGGAAAAACTCTCCACATCCATTCTCTCATGGATGGCAACCATCGCCATCTTCATAAGATCGGCGGCCGTCCCTTGTATGGGTGCGTTGATGGCCATCCGCCGGGCAAACTCTCTCTGGTTCCTGTTACGGCTTTTGATATCAGGAATCTGGCGTATCCGGCCGAAAAGCGTCTTAACGTAGCCGTTTTGTTCGGCTTCTTCAAGAGTCACTTCCGACCACGTCCTGACTCCGTGATATCTCTCAAAATACCCGTCGATATAGTCCTGAGCTTCCGAACGACGGATCTTAAGACTCTTGGCCAGACCAAAAGCACTCAACCCATATATGATACCAAAATTGATGACTTTGGCCCTTCTCCGCATCTCCAGCGGATCCAAATCAACCAAGGCGCCAAAAACCTCTCTCGCCGTTCTCTCGTGGATGTCCTCGCCTCGATTGAATGCTTCAACCAGAACGGGATCCTCGGACAAATGGGCCATTACCCTGAGTTCAATCTGAGAGTAGTCAGCGGACAGGATCGAGCAGCCTGACCGGGCCACAAAAGCCTTGCGAATCCGGCGCCCGAGCTTGCTCCGGATAGGTATGTTCTGAAGATTCGGATTGCTGGAAGACAGCCTCCCCGTCGCCGCAACCATCTGGTTGTAAGAGGTATGGATCCGACCAGTCCCCTGATTTACCAATTTTGGGAGCGCATCCAAGTAGGTGTTTCGGAGTTTTGAGAGTTCTCTATATTCGAGTATGAGACGCGCAATCTCGTGATTCTCAGAAAGCTCCTCCAAGACTTCGACTCCGGTCGAGAAGTGCCCCGCCTTACCTTTCTTCCGGCGCACCGGGAAACCCAACTTCTCGAACAAGATAGTTGAAAGCTGCTTGGGAGAGTTCAGGTTAAAGTCCTCGCCGGCAAGATCACGAATTCTTACGGTCAGTGTCTCGATCTCTTCCAGAAACTCACCTGACATCTGCTCCAGCTGGCTAACATCTACCCGGACGCCCACACGTTCCATGTCGGCTAAAACCTTTACCAGTGGAACCTCAACACGGTCCAAAAGGCTCAATAAGCCCTGCGTCTCCAAAAGGGACAACTGCGCTTGGCAGATCTTCAGAGTGACCAGCGCCTTCTCACACAATTGCTGCGGTCTTTCATCACCAACCAGCAGCATTTCGGAAGCGCCGGCACCGAGTTCGTACCCTAGCTGCTCAAGGGCCACACTCCGAAGCGAGAAATCCTTTTTGTCTGGGTCCAGAAGATAGGCTGCCAGCATCGTGTCGCGGACACTCCCCCCCAGTTCCCATCCAGCGTGTCCGGCACAGAAGTAAAATCCTTTCAGGTCATGAAATATCCATTCGGCCTGCCGGGAAAAGAAGTCCTTTACTGATTCCGGGTGCTTACTCAGAAACTCTGAGGAAATGAACCAGGCTTCCGGGGGATCGAAACACACGCCCACACCCAAAGTTTCTGATTCGATCGCCTCAGTCCCCTCAACCCACAATGAGATACCAACCGCTTTCCCCTCTACCTTTCGCGAGAGTTGCTTCAGTCGATGACTGCTACTTACCTTCTTCACTTCAATACGCGGTTCATCCTGGCCGGCCTCGGTTTCTTCGGGAAGGGTTTTCAGGAGCCTCGTAAACCTCATCTCAGTGAACAGTCTACGAACCTCCGAGATATCAGGTTCCTCAAGCCGAAGAGTCGACAGATCCAGCGGCAAAGGAAGCTCTCTGTAAATCTTCAGCAGCTCTCGACTCTTCAGGATGAGGTCCTCATTATTCTGAAGACTCTCTCGGTAACTCTTTCTGGGCACGTCGTCTCGGTGAGCAAAGAGATTCTCCAAAGTCCCGAATTCCGCGATCAAACTCCGCGCGCCCTTGTCCCCAATCCCTGGCGCCCCAGGAATATTGTCGGAACTGTCTCCAACAAGACTCAAAACATCCACAATCTGGTCCGGCCTGACACCCCATTTCTTTTCGACTTCAGCTGAATCGAACCGGGTCATGTCCCGAGTGTCCAGGACCACTACCTTTTCGTTAACCAGCTGAAGCATGTCTTTATCAATCGTGACAATCACCACCTCCAGGTCCTGCTCAACTGCCTGGTGAGTGAGGGTTCCAATGACATCGTCTGCCTCATACCCCTCATGCGTGATGACCGGAACTCGAAATACTTCGCAGACTCTCCTGATGTAGGGTAACTGCTCCACCAGGTCTTCGGGCATTTTGGGACGCGTGGCCTTGTATTCCTCGAACTGTTCGTGTCGAACCGTGGGCCCCTTGAGGTCAAACGCGACACCGAGGTAGTCAGGTTCTTCATCGGCGATGAGCTTGCGCAGCATCACTGTAAAACCGTAAATGGCGTTTGTTGGTAAGCCGTCCTGGTTGGTGAGACTGCGAATGGCGAAATAGGCGCGGTAGATGTGTGACATTCCATCCACCAGGAAGAGTCTGGCCACGTGGGAAGTGTACCTTGGCCCGAGGGAAGTCGAAGTTCGAACGGGGTGAACTGTGAATTAACCACTAAGGCACCAAGGACACTAAGGTAAACCCATTAATCTTAGTGTTTCTTGGTGTGCTTGGTGACTTGGTGGTGAATCCCCCAGAATGCAGTTCTACAACTCGACTTCTCCATCGAGGAGTTTCCTCAGATAGTCCCCATACCTGCTGCGGGGAAGCTCCCTGGCACGCTCTGAGAGCTGTGTCCGGGAGAGGTAACCGAGACTGAAAGCAATTTCTTCCAGACAAGCCACCATGAGTCCCTGCCTCTGCTCAAGCGTCTGAATGAAGTTCGAGGCCTGCAGAAGAGCCTCGGGCGTTCCGGTATCGAGCCAGGCTATGCCTCGGCCCAGCTTTTCCACATGTAGCGCGTCACTCGCGAGATAGACCCGGTTAACATCTGTTATTTCGAGTTCGCCGCGAGCCGAAGGCTTCAAAGAAGCAGCAATCTCCAGAACTCGATTGTCGTAAAAATAGAGGCCCGTCACGGCGAAGTTGGATCGAGGGTTCTGAGGTTTTTCCTCGAGTCGTACTGCCCGACCGTGTTCGTCGAAATCAACGACACCATACCGTTCGGGATCGCTGACCGGGTAAGCAAACACCGTGGCCCCTTCCTTCCTTTCCACGGCCCTTTTCAGGCAGCCGGTCAGGCCGTGGCCATACAACAGGTTGTCACCGAGAATTAAGGCCACCCTATCGTCTCCAACGAAATCGCTGCCCACCAAGAACGCCTGGGCGATCCCCTCGGGACGAGCCTGGGCTGCAAACTCCAACCTCAACCCATAAGCTTCACCACTCCCGAGCAGATTCCGGAATGCCGCCTGATCCTTCGGTGTCGTTATTATCAGAATGTCTCGTATGCCCGCCAACAGGAGGACCGACAGCGGATAGTAAATCATCGGCTTGTCATACACAGGAATCAGCTGCTTGCTCACAGCTTGAGTGAGAGGAAAGAGCCGGGTCCCTGAGCCCCCGGCCAATACAATGCCCTTCATCGGTATCCCCTTTCAGATCCAACTCTGTCTTGCCAAGGGCTCGACTGGCCTGGTTGGAAAAGCCTTTCAGCCATCTATCAAACCGAGCCGTTCCCGCCGATACTCTGTCGAAACCTGCTCGCACCAACCCTGGTGATCAAGATACCAGCCAATCGTCTTCCTCATTCCCTCCTCCAGAGTGAGGGACGGGCGCCAGCGCAACTCGGTTTCCACCTTGGTTGAATCGATTGCATAACGCCTGTCGTGGCCAGGCCGATCCTCAACGCAGGTCTTCAGCTGGGAGTACTCCTTCATTCCGCCGTCGGCCATGGAGGGATTCTCGGCAGCCGGGAAGTACTCCTCAACAATCGTGCAAATCAGGTCTACAATCTCCAGATTCCGACGTTCGCACCGCCCACCCAGGTTGTAGCTATCTCCGACCTTCCCTCGTTCCAGAACCGTCAAAAGACCAAGACAATGGTCCTCGACGAAGATCCAATCCCGAACATTACCCCCGTCGCCATAGATCGGCAGAGGCTTCCCATCCAGGCAATTCAGGACCATCAGTGGGATCAGCTTCTCCGGAAACTGGTAGGGGCCATAATTGTTTGAGCAGTTCGTGACGATTGTCGGCAAACCATAGGTTGCATGATAGGCACGCGCGAAATGATCTGCAGCTGCTTTTGAGGCCGAGTAAGGTGAATTGGGCGCCATGGGGGTGAGCTCGGAAAAGGCTCCAGATTCGCCCAGGCTTCCATACACTTCATCCGTGGAGATCTGAAGAAACCTGAACGAGTCCTTTTCCTTCGACGGGAGATCGCTCCAGTACTTCCTCGCTGAATCCAACAGGACCCAGGCGCCCACTACGTTCGTCTCTATGAAAGCTGCAGGTCCTTCGATGGAACGATCGACATGAGATTCCGCTGCGAAATTCACGACAGCGGAGGGATTGAACTCCCGGATCACCGTCGTCACCAGTTCAGCATCCGCAATATCCCCCTTGACGAAGTGAAAGTGCGAATCCGATTCGACGTCCTTCAGGTTTGCCAAACTGCCCGCATACGTCAGCTTGTCAAGAACAACGATACGCGCCCCTGTCTTAGCCAGAACCGCCCGTACGAAATTGCATCCTATGAAACCCGCACCGCCGGTGACCAGTAAAGTCGCTTCCAAGAAGACTCCTTTTAAGAGAGTAAGAATACGCGTCTTTAAATCCGGACCCTCCGAGAGAATCAGCAAGCAGAGTATAAGCCATACCAACCGAATCTGCATCAGAGCAACAAGAAAGGATGGGACCTGCCAAGCTCGAACAACCCTCATAGCGCAAACCATTAAGGCACCAAGGTCACCTAGCCAACACCGTGATTCTTGGTGTTCTTGGTGTCTTGGTGGTGACTCTTCGGAGGGCTCCAATCGACAGGTTCGAAAAGTTTTGCCAGAATTGACAGTTTCATGGGGTCAAAGATTCTCCCGAAAATCAACGCAATCTGGAGAGTGCCATTCATCATTCTCGTAACGGGCATTCTTTCGTCGATCAGTGTGTTCTTCTCGCTTGTAGACGGGACGGGGCGCCTCCAACACTGGTGTGCGCACCTCTGGGCCAGTTTCATCTTCTGGGTTTCACGGGTTGAAATCACTGTCGAGGGGATCGAGAACATTGACCCGGCACGAGGCTATGTGTTCGTCGCCAATCACCTCAGTATGTTCGACCACTGGGCCTTTCTTTATTGCCTACCGATACAGTTTCGGTTTGTCGCCAAGTCATCCCTATTCAAGATCCCTTTTCTGGGCTGGCACTTGAGGCGGTCCGGCAACATCCAGGTCCACTTCGACAATGCACGAAAGACAATAAGAAACTACCGTAAAGTCACAGAGAAGGTGGCATCCGGCCTTTCTCTGGTCATTTATCCTGAAGGTATGCGCACCTTTGACGGCGTAACAGTAGAGTTCAAGCGGGGGGCCTTTCTTTTGCCCAAAGAAGCTCGAGCACCGATCGTTCCGGTCACGCTGATTGGCGCCCACAGAAGGCTGAAAAGAGGTTCCATGGTTATTTATCCCGGGAAGATCCGTATGATCATACACGAGCCGATAGAGTACGAGACGTTTCAGGATTGGAAGCTTCGGGAGTTAGCCGACAAAGTCAGACAAATTATTCTGGAGAGGTATGAGCTGTGAACCATCTCAAGGAAAAGATCGAACGGATTCAGGAAGTGCTGAGAAACGCCGGTGTACCCGGGTGGCTATTTTACGATTTCAGAGGAAGCGACCCGATCGCATACAGAATCCTGAGCCTTGATACACACGGCCATTTCACTCGCCGCTGGTTCTATCTGATTCCAGCACACGGCACACCCCGCAAACTGGTTCACCGCATCGAATCACACAATCTCGATTCTCTTCCAGGTGAAACAACCGAGTACGTTGCCTGGGAGGAACTCCAGAAGAAGTTGAAGAGAATGTTGGAAGACTTAGGTTCAGTGGCGATGCAATACTCCCCCGGCAACGCGATCCCATACGTCTCCCTGATCGATGCTGGAACCGCAGAACTGATCCAGGGTCTCGGCTTGAAACTCGAGTCATCGGCGGACCTGATTCAGCTTTTTGAATGTGTCTGGAACGACGAGGAAATCGCCGATCACCGGGAAGCGGCAGACAAGATCACGAAGATCGTTCGAGAGGCTTTCGAGTACACCGCGGCCCGAATAATCGAGCTTGGGAAGACTAGCGAATTTGAAGTCCAGAGCTTCATTATGAAGCGCTTTGCGGAGGAAGGACTGGAAACTGACTTTCCACCCATCGTGGCCGTCAATGAACATAGCGGGGACCCTCATTACGCACCCAGCGAAGAATCCTTCTCTGAGATCCGGAAAGGGGACTTCCTACTCATCGACCTATGGGCACGTGTAAAAGATAAAGATTCAGTTTTTGCAGACATCACATGGACCGCTTTCTTTGGTGATGCCGTCCCGGAGAAGGTCAAAGAAGCCTTCAAGGTCATCAGTGCCGCCAGAGACACCGGGGTCGAGTTCATTCGAAACAAGTTGGCTCAAGGCAGGGGACCACTCGGACACGAGGTTGACGACGCTGTCAGGGCCGTGATCCAGAAGGCAGGGTTTGGACAGTTCATCCTTCATCGAACCGGGCATAATCTGGCTCGAACAATCCATGGAAATGGTGTCAATTTCGACAACTTCGAAACCCATGACACTCGCCGCGTGATCCCAGGAATCACGTGTACGATCGAACCCGGAGTCTACCAATCAGACTTTGGGTTGAGGAGCGAAATCAACATTTACATGACTTCGACCGGAGTGGAAGTGACGACGACGCCGCAGGAAGCCGTGCTGTTGTTTGAATGTTAGGAGGGGGCTGGGACGGGTAATCGGTAATCGGGGATTAACCACGAAGTCACGAATGCACGAGAAGAGTGATTGCTTTGTGTTTTAGTGATTTGGTGGTTAGACCCAATTCTCGGTTCCGCCCGT
>JAUWTT010000007.1 GCA_030614585.1 Acidobacteriota bacterium | reverse complement strand
TGAGGGCCTTCCGCAAGGAGCGGACAGGGCAAGATTAGAAGGAAAAGAAACACGGTAAAGCGGGTACAAACCCTGAGATGTTGCATGGCTAACTCCTGATTTCCAGAGATGGCACAAGTATAGGGCAGAGTTGAGTCCCTCGCGAGTGCTTCGTATTGGGTCTCGTGGTCTTGAGGGTCTTGAGTCTTGAGTCCTGAGGCTTGAGACTTGGGGCTTGGGACTTGGTATCTTCCTGCGTGCTCGTGCTCGTGCTCGTGCCCGGCCTGCCGCGTCGTAGCTCGAAGAGCGAAGGGGGGTGCTCGTAATCGGTAATCGGTGGTCGGGGTAGGACAACCATCCCTGGTTGTCATCATTCAGAAGCTCACCAAAGCACCCCAAAAGAAAATGTCACCGAGGAAACGGGATAATTCTTATTGAGTGTCGTTCGTCGTTCGCCCCCAGCCCCCAGCTCCCAGCCCCTAGTTCCAAGTTCCCCCTCAATATCCGATCACCGGAGCGAGCCAGTGCTCTGCGTCTTTCAGGGACCAGCCTTTTCTTTGTGCGTAATCGGTGACTTGGTCCCGATCCAGCTTCCCTATCCCGAAGTAGTGTGCTTCTAGGTGCGCGAAATAGAATCCGCTCACCGAAGCCGCTGGAACCATTGCATAGGAACTGGTAAGCGATATTCCTGTGTTTTCAGTAACGTGGAGCAGGTCGAATAGCGTCTGCTTCTCGGAGTGGTCGGGGCAGGCTGGATAACCAGGTGCAGGCCGGATGCCCTGATAATTTTCAAGAATGAGGTCGGCATTGGGTAGCTTCTCATCAGAGGCATAGGCCCAGATTTCGTTGCGAACCTCAGCATGAAGTCTTTCAGCGAACGCCTCTGCCAAGCGGTCGGCCAGGGCCTTGGCGAGAATAGCCCCGTAGTCGTCGTGTTCGCCTTCGAAGGTACGGACCAGAGACTCCAGCCGGGTACCGGCGGTTACCGCGAAGCAGCCGAGGTAATCGGGTTGCCCGGAGTTCCTCGTGGCAACAAAATCGGCCAGGCATCGGTTTGGGCGCCCAGCACGTTTGACTGACTGCTGACGAAGGAAGTGAAACCTTGTGAGCACTGAATCTCGTGTCTCGTCTTTGTAGACTTCGATGTCATCGCCTACCGAGTTGGCCGGGAAGAGGCCAACGATTCCCTGAGCAACGAGGAGCTTTTCTTCCACGATGCGGTGAAGCAGCGATTGTGCATCCTGATACAGCTTGCGTGCCTCTTCGCCGAGGGTGGGGTGAGTGAGGATCTCCGGATATCTACCATTGAGTTCCCAAGTCTTGAAGAAGGGCGACCAGTCTATGAAGTCAACCAGTTCCTTCAAGTCGAAGTTTTGAAAGACCGATATCCCGGGTTGAACAGGTGCGGTCGGCTGATAGTGATTCCAACTCAAAGTGGTTCGATTAGAACGAGCATCTTTCAGAGGAGAAAAGTTTGAAGCCCGCTTCCGGTTCTCGTGTCTTTGACGGATCTCGGCATATTCTTCGGCGGTTTTCTCCAGGAATGCGTCTCTTCGGGCGTCGCTTAAAAGGGCTGAAACCACGCCGATACTTCGTGACGCATCAGTGACGTAGACTGACGGACCGGAGTAGTTCGGACGAATCTTCACGGCAGTATGTGCGACAGAAGTCGTAGCACCACCGATTAGCAGCGGCACATCCATCCCCGCTCGTTCCATCTCAGAGGCTACAAGGCACATCTCGTTCAGGGACGGGGTGATCAGACCGCTCAAGCCGACAACGTCAGCATCTATTTCCCGCGCCTTCTCGATGATCCTCGCTGCGGGCACCATAACTCCCAAATCGATTACCGAGTAGTTGTTGCAGCTCAGGACCACTCCAACGATGTTCTTGCCGATATCGTGGACATCTCCCTTAACCGTGGCGAGGAGTATTTTCCCCTTGTGAGTTGCCTGGCCACCACTGTCTTCTTCGATGAACGGGAGGAGATAGGCCACCGCCTTTTTCATCACGCGGGCGCTCTTGACGACCTGAGGAAGAAACATCTTACCTTCTGCGAACAGATCCCCGACGACATTCATTCCGTCCATAAGAGGACCTTCAATTACCTGAATGGGTCGGCTGGATTGCGTCCGAGCCTCTTCGACATCGCTTTCGATGTGGTCGTCAACACCTCGGACAAGTGCGTGAACGAGCCGTTCCGTAACCGGTTGTTCGCGCCAGGCCTGCTCTTCCTGCCGGCGTTGTTCCTTTTGGGAAACTGTTGCCGCAACCTCCAGCAGTCTCTCTGTAGCGTCGGGTCTTCGGTTGAGTATTGTGTCTTCGACCCGCTCGCGGAGTCGCGGTTCAAGCTCCTCGTAAACAGCCAACTGGCCGGCATTGACGATCGCCATGTCGAGGCCTGCCTGGATCGCGTGATAGAGAAAGACTGAGTGCATCGCCTCCCGAATAGCATTGTTCCCTCGAAAGGAGAAGGAGAGATTGCTCACCCCCCCGCTGACCCGGGCGAAGGGCAGTTTCTGCTTTATAGCCTTCGCCGCCTCGATAAAATCGAGAGCGTACGCTCGATGCTCTTCAATCCCCGTCGCAACTGCAAAGATGTTTGGGTCAAAGATGATGTCCTGGGGTGGAAACTCGAGCGCCTCCGTCAGGAGCCTGTAAGCCCGGGAACAGACGGATATTCGCCGCTCCAGCGTGTCGGCCTGACCGCTCTCGTCGAAGGCCATCACAATTACGGAGGCTCCATACCGTTGAGCCAGTCGGGCCTGGTTCAGGAAGCTTTCCTCACCCTCTTTCAAACTGATGGAGTTGACGACAGGCTTTCCCTGAACACACCTGAGTCCTGCCTCGATCACGTCCCAGCTGGATGAATCGAGAACGACGGGAACGCGGCTGATATCAGGTTCTGCTGCAATGAGGTTTAGAAAAGTGACCATGGCCTCTTTCGAATCGAGCATCCCCTCGTCCATGTTCACGTCGATCATTTGGGCCCCGTTTTCGACCTGCTGTCGAGCCACATCGAGGGCCGTGTCATAGGCTCCTTCCTTAATCAGCCTCGCAAAGCGCCGGGAACCGGTCACGTTGGTTCGCTCACCAATGTTTACGAAAAGGCTCTCAGGCCC
This sequence comes from Acidobacteriota bacterium, assembly GCA_030614585.1. Classification (GTDB taxonomy): domain Bacteria; phylum Acidobacteriota; class UBA6911; order RPQK01; family JAPXNP01; genus JAUWTT01. The sequence goes on along the minus strand of JAUWTT010000007.1, from coordinate 18,645 downwards.
AATATTCAGAGGCTCAAGTCCGCTCAACCTGCACTTCGGTTCTGCGGGAAGAAACTTCCTGGGCTGTATTTCAGCCACCCTCTCTGCAAGCGCAGCAATATGTTCCGGGGTCGTTCCACAGCAACCGCCCACGATGTTCACAAACCCGCTGCGCGCAAATTCTTCGATATGTTCTGCGAACTCGTCGGCGGTTTCGCTGTACTCTCCAAACTCGTTAGGCAGGCCTGCGTTGGGAAACGCCAGCAGCCAAGTATCGGCAACCCGTGCAAGCTCCTCCACGTAAGGCCGCAATTCACTGGCCCCCAGTGCACAGTTCAAGCCGGTTGCGAGGGGATTACTGTGCCGGATTGAATTCCAGAACGCTTCAGTTGTTTGGCCCGACAAGGTGCGCCCACTGGCATCGGTGATGGTTCCCGACACGATGACCGGCAGGCGACGCCCCAGTTCATGGAACAGTGTCTCGATCGCAAATATTGCAGCCTTCGCGTTTAGGGTGTCAAACACTGTCTCCACCAGCAGAAGGTCCACTCCGCCTTCGATAAGTCCGCGCGCTGCTTCGCTATATGCCAGAGCGAGTTGCTCAAAAGTTATGTTGCGGTAACCTGGATTGTTGACGTCTGGTGAGATTGAAGCTGTCCGATTGGTTGGGCCAAGCGAACCGGCAACGAATCGGGGTTTTGACGGATTGCTCGAAGAGAACTCATCGGCGAGTTCGCGGGCGATTGTCGCTGCCGCTCGATTCAACTCACGAGCGACGTCCTCCAATTGGTAGTCGGATTGGGAAACCCTCGTCGAGTTGAAGGTATTGGTTTCGATGATGTCGGCTCCCGATTCGAAGTAGCTCCGATGTATGGATCGGATTAGCTCAGGTTGAGTCAGAGAAAGGATGTCGTTGTTCCCTTGGAGGTCACAGGGGTGATTCATGAACCGCGATCCCCTGAAGTCCTCTTCAGTGAGAGAGTAAGTCTGAACCATTGTGCCCATCGCTCCGTCGAGGACAAGGATTCTTTGATCCAGCAGTCTTCTTAAGGATGCTTCCTTTTCGTTCATGGTCAACTTTCGAACAGGTTACTACTCTCCTAGAAGGCGCCTAAGGACGCGTCTATTGAGAGGAGGTTTTGGAACAGGCATTTTACCCTTCGGTGCCGTTCAGTGCGAATTCGGAGGTTTTGGGGCTGCTGCTCAAACAGCAGCGGCGCAGGTTCGAAGGCGAGACCACTAAGACACCAAGAGCACCAAGAATCTCCAAGAATGGGAGTTTTCCTTAGTGTCCTTGGTGACTTGGTGGTTTGCATTATTCCGGAGAGCTTTTGGGCCTCGGTTAGTTCCGCCTCATATCTGGTAGAGTTGTGCATCATGCGGAAGACTCTCGCGGTTTGGTGATAGATTGGCACCTGAAAGGGATCAAGTTCCGAAAGGTCGATAAAGTAAAGACAGAGAGACAGAATAGGGGGATAGAATGAATCATCGGTTACTTTTCACTGTAGTTTGTTTGCTGAGTTCCGTCGGTGTGACGTTGGGTGGAGAGATCATCAAGCCTGAGAAGCCGATCGTACTCTTCAACGGCAAGGACCTGAGCAATTTCTACACATGGCTCGTTGATTCGCATAGAGAGGATCCGGATCGAGTCTTTTCCGTGGTGGACCAGATAGACGGGGCGCCCGCACTGCGTGTCAGTGGTGAAAGGTGGGGTGGCTTTGTGACAACTCAAGCTTTCAGGGATTACCGATTGGTAGTCGAGTTCCGGTGGGGACTGCCGACTTGGGGAAATCGAATCAACTCGACCCGGGATAGCGGCATTCTGCTCCACAGCCAGGGTCCGGATGGGAACACGAAGGAGGACTTCAATGGCCCCTGGATGCGGTCGATTGAATTCCAGATCAGTGAGGGAGGTGTCGGAGACTTCATTCTTGTTGCCGGCTATGATGCAGCTGGAAACCAGAAGCGCCCTCATTTCACTGCTTCCGTAAGTAAGGACCGTGACGGTGAGACTGTTTACGATCCGGACGGCTCACCTACGCGACTTGATCGGGGTAGAGTCAATTGGTTTGGCCGTGATCCGGACTGGGAGGATGTACTGGGGTTTCGGGGCAAGAAAGATGTGGAGAGTCCGTTTGGCGAATGGACCCGGGCCGAGGTGATTTGTGACGGCAACAAGATCACCAGCCTTGTGAATGGAACGGTTGTCAACGTTGCTGTCGATGCCGGTCTCTCGGGAGGCAACATCCAGTTTCAGTCGGAAGGCGCGGAGATCTTCTTCCGGAAGATCGAAATCCACCCACTGGACTGATTGAGGTATTGTTCACCACGAAAGCACTAATTCACAAAGCAACCCTGGTGATTTTGTGCCTTAGCGGTGAGTGCTTTAGTTGCAGTGGGTAGGCTGGCGGTTTGGGTCTTCCATTCGGTCTCTTCTTGGTTCTTTTCGCACGCTTCTCAGTCTTTTTCTCCATGAGACGAGCGAGGATCACTTTTGAAAAAAAGGCACAACCTTGCCATCTCCTTGGGGTTCAACAACTTGACCGATCAAGGTTGAATCTTTTAACGTAGCATTTTAGTTCCCCGAACCGGGGTTCAGGACTTTTGAATCAAGAGCTCAATACCTGAGCGTTTATTTGGGACTCTTTCGCGGAGGAGGACTTTATGCCAAGAAGTGGTGCGAGCGCCACCGTATTCAAGCTGGTCGATGCAGCGATATGTCGCACAGCTGGTGTCGCTTTCAATTCTATTCAGCTTTTCAATAAATACAGGCCTAATGAGAGTTTGACTCCGAAGTGGACAGACAAGCCGCTTCTGAAGTCTTGGGAGAAGACCAAACCGAAACTGGGATGGCCCCGGGAAACCGACTCACTGTGCCCTAGGTGTGTGGTGGAAGCTCGAGAGAAGATCCTGAGCGGGGAAGAGGACTACAGGATTCTCATCGAAGAGAAGGTGGGCGAGCTAAAGGCCAAGATCGTGGAGCGCGACGGCCAGGTCTGGATGCTTAAGGAATGCCCCATCCACGGGAAGTACGAAGATATCTTGTCGATCGACAAGAACTTCATGAAGTGGATTGAGTCGAACTTTCCCGGACGAGACATGCGTGCGCATGGCGCTGAAGAACTCCACAACCATGGATCCAGTTCGATCAAGCATGGGCGAGGTGCCGTTCTGACCCTTGACCTGACTAACCGCTGCAACATGATGTGCGACCCGTGCTTCATTGATGCTAACCAGGTCGGATTTGTCCATCAGCTCGAGTGGGATGAGATCAAAGAGATTCTGGACAATGCGCTGCAGATCAAACCTCGTCGCCAGATGTCGGTTCAGTTCTCTGGTGGGGAACCCACCCTGTCACCCCATTTTTTCCGCGCTATTCGGTACTGCCGGAGAGTTGGATACAACAGCGTTCAGGCTGCTTCGAACGGGATCGAATTTGCCAAGGATTTCAAGTTTGCCCAGAAAGCGGCGGAAGCAGGGCTTCGTTTCGTCTACTTCCAGTTCGACGGGGTTGGGAATGATGCCAACAGCCACAGGCATATTGGGAATCTGTTTGACATCAAGCTCCGGGCGATAGAGAACATCCACACTGCGGGTACGGAGATTGTTCTGGTCACGACGTTGGTGAACGACGTCAACAACGATCAGGTGGGTCCGATCATTCGGTTCGCAATGGATAATCCTAGGAAGATTGCTTTCATTGCCTTCCAGCCGGTTTCTTTCACGGGACGTGATGAGCTGGTCACTGACGAGCGCAGGCTGCGACAGAGGTACACGCTGTCTCACATGGCTCACGACGTGAAGGCTCAGACAGGGCTGACCGAACCCCTGAGAGACTGGTTTCCGCTCTCGCTGATGCAGGCTTTCTCAGATTTCGCTGACCTTGCGCATGGTCCAGAGTCGGAATGGGGTCAGGTCAGCTGCGGATGTCACCCGAATTGTGGTGTAGGTACCGCACTGATGGTTGATAAGGAAACCAAGGAAGCCAGGCCGGTCTCCGAGTTTCTGAGCATCCCCAGCTTTGTCGCCGACATCCAGAAAATCACTGACGCCGGGCGCGGCAAGGTTCTGAGCAACCTCATGATGGGGTTGGCCTTACTTAAGAATTATCATCCTTTTAAGGCTCCTAAGAGATTGACTCTGTTGGACATTTTTAAGAAGTTCGACAAAAGTTACGGCCTTACCGGAAAAGACTACGGACAGAACTTTGGTGATGACGCGCTTGAGAGGAGAAAGGATCCGTGGAACTTTCTTTTCATCGCCGGGATGTGGTTCCAGGATCTCTACAACTACGACTTCAGACGCACGGAAATGTGTGTGATTCCGTACGGAACCCAGGAAGGGGAAATCTCGTTCTGCGCGTACAACACGGGACACGGGTGGCGGAACATCATTGAACACATGCACATGAATGCTACCGTGGCCGAGTGGTACAAGGAGCATGGGCGTCATGAAATCTATGCCGGCGGAAAGAACGTTGATCTTAGCAGTTACGAACACCGTCTCGAGCTAAATGAGACGGACGTGAACAAAGTCAGGGCGAAAAGCGAAAAGCCGCAGACGACTCGTGACGAGAAGGTACTGCGACAGAAAGCTGCTCGTGACGCTGCTGTGGTTCGTGAGTACTACGAAGAGACCGTTCTGAAGAAGAAAAGGAAGGAAGAGAATCTCGTAGAGTTGACCAACTGATCCAGGACTAAGCTCGAAGCTCGAAATCCGAAGCTCGAAACAAGCTAGAAAACGGAAGTTCTAAGGTCTAAACACCGCAAAGTGACTGTTCATAAATAGGTTATCGACGACAGCCTATTTCAGTCCTTAGCCCGCATTTCTCACCAGGTGGCTGCTGCGGCAGCGGATTTACGCTTCCTGATGACTGCGTCTGGCCGTGGCTGGAGGCCCCTGTGCTCTACACATGTCGTCCGCTGGACTCCGTAAGGTGTCGTCGTGATTCTACGACGGCCTCAAAGGTGCCGGCGCACCAGACCGCGCAAGCTCGCGAGAGGTGCGGCCTAAGGAACAATAATCAAGCCATTCTGTTTGCCGGGTGAGGCTGCTTCAGGGTGGTTCCTGGAGATGAAGCCGAGGTATTCCGTGCTGTCTCCGTCCGTCTTCAGGTAATAGAGAATATCCGCCTCGATCACCTCCAGGCAGTTCATTGCGGTCGTAGGCCCCAGCCGTAGACCTTCCGAAGCTCCTTTGGCCCGTTTCTGTTCCAGGGTGTCTCGCATTTCATGAACCAGGGCTTGGGCCAACGGATTGGAAGAGGACTTTTCGTAAATGATGCCCCGGCTCTCTGTCTGATAGGTTCCCTTGAGCAGCTGAACAGATTCGAGGACGTCGCGGTCTCTTATTGAAGTCAGGCTGCCGGCATACTCAACGATGACTTGTTCGAGCAGAACAATGCTCTCTGCGTTTTCCTCCATTGTCCGTAGCAGCTTATGCCTCTTCTGTGGGTTCTCCTCGTTCTGTAGCAGCGAAATGTACTTCTTGGAGCCGTGGTAGGCCTGCCCGGTAGTCAAGAAAGCACAGTCTGGAGCACAGGGAATTTTCACAACCCGGTTTTCGCCACAGCATTGAGCACAGATCTGACGGTTCAGAGCGGGACAGTGACGTTTCCCCTTCCTCTGATTACATTCCACACATTTCACGGAGGCAGTATAGCCGAATTCGCTTGGCCTTGCTCTGGTATACTCTGCCTCAGAGCCGTGCTCGAAGAGCGCATTAGACGGATGCTCGTTTGGCTGCCAAGGCACGGTTCCTTAGCTGATTCTGACACTAAGTTTTTGAATAACTGAGCGCTCGGATTGCCGCATTGGACCTTTTCCATTTGAAGCGGTGGGAACCAAGAGCCTTTAGGAGATGCTGAATGAAGAGAAATCGAAGGGTTTTCGGGTTGGTTGGCTGCGCTGCCTTGTTGTTCGTTGCGGTCAAATGCTCAAAAACTGAAGCGCCGGAAGGGGAGCCCATGAGTTTCTCGACGGCACATACTCAGCAGAGTGGCGAGCTTACTTTCACTCCGCCGGAGGGCTGGATGGAAGAAACCCCCAGCAGCGGAATGAGGCGCCTCCAATATCGATTGCCCGCCGCTTCAGGTGATGCCGAATTGGCAGTTTTCGCAGATATCGGCGGCACGGCGGAACAGAATGTCAGTCGTTGGATCAGTCAGTTCACTACTGAGGATGGGGGTTCTGTCGCTGATGAAGCGAAGGTCACTCAAGAAGAGATCAACGGGCTTAACGTGACCATGCTGGATGTGGAAGGAAGTTACAGTGGGGCTATGTCTGCTCCAATGGCAGGTCAGGGCGGCGGAGCGACTTCTGACTACCGGATGCTGGCGGCGGTGATTGAGACAAGCACTGGTCCCTGGTTCATCAAGTTGACGGGGCAGCGGGATTCAGTTGCAGAGTGGGAAGATAGCTTCCACGAGTACGTTAGGAGTACGAAGCTGAAATAGTGATTTCAGAATCTTTGCCCTCAGTTCGATGCGGTGACTTAGCCGAGACGGATCAAGAACTCACCACCAAGACACCAAGGGATTAAGGTGTTTGTTATAGATCCCTTAGCGACAACGGCAAGTCTTGGCTGCTGATCGACCAGCTGGGATCTGTTTAAAGCAAACCCTTGGATTCTTGGTGACCTTAGTGTCTTGGTGGTGAGTTTACGAATTGCTCCGTCAGTCGCCACGGGCCAGTCTGCGAATTCGATCAATCTGCTGCTTCACGACTTCCTTCATCGAAGTGTCCTGGGCATGCTCCAGGTAGTACTCGATATCTTTGAGGGCCCCCCTATAATGCTCCAAGCTCAACTTGGTCAACCCGCGCTCCAGGATCTCAGGCAGCGGATCTGAGAGTAACGGAATTCGCCTTTCCATTACTTCCAGGAGGAGAGCCAGGTTTCCCTGCTGGCGATAGATTGCCTTCAGGTTCATCAACAGTCTGAGAATGACAGTCGAATTGGAGGCAGTCGCGAGCGCTTCCGGGCCTCTTGATGTCGATCCAATCACGCTTTCCATCAGGTCGCAGCACTCGTCTTCAAGGAGAATCTGACCACGGTGGTAAGCGTCAATGAAGATTTCCCTCTGCGGCATACGATACTTCAATAGGAAATGTCCCGGCATCGCGACGCAGCTCAGGTTCAGGCCGACTCGATGAGCAACTTCTCGGTACAGGATCGAGAGGGTGATAGGGATGCCTTTTCGTCGTTCCAGCACATTTGGCATCATACTGTTTTGAGCGTCGTAGTAATCCCGCTCGTTTCCCGAAAACCGCTTCTCTCCGAAAAGCGTTTGATTGATCGCTTCAATCACAGAGTAGGTATCACTGTCGGGGTTAATGCTTGAACTGATGTCACCATGGATTTCTTCTACCAGCTGAAAGTGCGGAGCGAAGTCGATCCTGGGGACTAGAATCCGGCCTATTTCAAGTGAAAGGCGGAAGAGGTTCCATTCCGCCTCAGGTTCAAGGATCAGGGTCTGATAGTCCTCTAATGCGCTGCTCATCAATTGCGTCTCAGTCAAAGCACCAATTCCCAAGAACTGACTAATAAGTAAGCTCCTGAGAACCGTCAATTCGGAGCTGACGCGACTATCCCGTTCATGCCGCGCATACTCCTACGATATGTTAGTCTCATAGTTGAGGATTACGCAAAGGAAACGAGTATCAAAATGCGAGTAATTGCTGATTTCTGCATTGTCCCTCTTGGAGTGGGTGTGAGCCTTTCCAAATACGTTGCCGCGTGTGAGAAGGTCATAACGGAGGCAGGTCTAAAGGCTGAGTTACACGCATATGGAACGAACGTCGAAGGTGAGTGGGATCTTGTGATGGGGGCGCTCAAGCGGTGCCACGAGGTGATTCACGAGATGGGTGCACCCCGCATCTCAACGACGGTTAAACTTGGCACACGAGTTGATCGTTCTCAGACGATGGAAGACAAAGTCAGAAGCGTTCAAGAGAGCTTAGAATGTTCGTGATCAAATTAGGGCGTCGAAAAGTTTTAGCAGCGGGGTTGTTTGTGAGTGGCGTGTTTGCCCTGTCGGCCTCGTCCTCTCTTTTGGGAGTGGATGAGGAGTTCAAGGTGGCACACGCTGCGAGGGCACTCCAACCGGGCGAAGTCGTTCTGGTTTCGGTTGATTCCAATCGTCCTCTCAAGGAACTAACGGCAACTTCAAATGACCGCAACTTTTTGTTCTATTCGGACGGAGAATCGGCGCATTGGGTTGGCCTGGTTGGAATTGACCTCGAGACGCCTCCCGGAGATGTTCAGATTCTGTTGAATGGCGAAAATCTCGACGGCGAACCAGTCCAATTTACGTACCAGGTCACGATCTTGGCCAAGCAGTTCCCAACCAGGCAGCTCTCGGTTGACAGCAAGTATGTGAGCCCTCCTCAGAGTGAACTTGATCGGATCGCCCAGGAAAGACGGCGCGTCTCCCGTATCTTCGCTACTACTACCCCTGAACGCTTCTGGCGTGGACCCTTCTTGAGACCGGTTCCCGGAGAGACTGGAAGTGGCTTTGGAAAGCGCAGTGTATATAACGGCAAGCCGCGAAGCCCTCACACAGGAACCGACTTCAGGGCAACCAAGGGTACGCCGATTAAAGCTCCCAATAACGGGCGGATCGTTTTGGTGAAGGAGCTGTATTTCGCCGGCAATACGGTGATCATCGACCACGGACTTGGTCTCTACTCCTATTTTGCCCATCTTTCTGAGTTTCGGGTCGAGGAGGGGGATGCTGTCGAGACGGGTCAGGTCATCGGGCTTGTTGGTGCTACCGGACGAGTAACGGGTCCTCATCTACATTGGACCGTCAGACTGTCCGAAGCGCGAGTCGATCCGCTTTCGCTCATGAACGTTCTGAAGACCGCCGGAGGCTCGTGAAGCTGTTTCCCGCCTTTCTCCCCAGCCGGCTACCAAGACGGAACACAGGCATCCGGCCCAAACTGAAAGCTCGAAATTCGAAGCTCGAAGTCAGAAGGTGAAAGTTCGAAGTTCGAAGTTCGAACTTTCCCGAGCCCCGAGGGTCTGTTGCCCAAGCCGCATCTCTGGAAGCTGATGAATCGCCGCGATGAGGTTCCTCAGCTGAAGGACGAACCACTGGGACACAAGATCACCGCGATTTCTTTGTGGATCATCGAGTTGTAACGCCATCGTCCCTTCCAGTTAGAGAGAACCGCCAGCCGATTCGAGGGATTCGACTGAAGATCTGACCGTTGTCCACCATGGCGTGGCCCACAACCGAATCCTCGAATGACACGAGAATCTGTCGCGACGGAGACAGCTCTGTGCTGATAGGACCCCTATTGACATAGGCTTCGAGCTCTTCGGTAGCGTGGAGAGATACCACGTTCTTGCGTGCGTGACTCCCAAACAGATGGCTTCCCTCAGTCGTCAGCTTTGTAAAGCGACCTCGGGTATGAGCGATGGGCAGTCCCGCTATTACCGGGGCCGTAAAGAACGGCAACTTTCCCAGCTCCGGGCTCGACCAACCCAGACCCCGATCGCGCCAAACCAGACCCTTTTCGAAAGCTTCTCGAGGGATTTCGAAGCGGTCAACAATCTGATTGAGGGAATTCATCACATCGACATCATTGGGTTCGCAGTGAGTGTGCACTCGACTAACAGGGCGCCTGAAGCGGGGTGTGCCGAATGAGTCTGTTTTCCTCAACCGCGCAATGAAGAAGCCCTCGCAAGGATTCTCAAATGGATAGATCCTCACGGTGTCTTCCAGTTCCCTGCGGAATGAGTCGGAGGAAGTTTTCGTCAAGCCAGGCCGTAGCTGAAGACCAGGCAATGATATCTTCTCCAGCACAACTGGAAAGTTCCGAAGTGCATAGTCGATCACCTTTTCGTTCTCTTCGGGAACAATCGTGCAGGTAGAGTAAACAAGGACGCCGCCCGGGCGTAAAGCCTTAAGGCCACTCTGAACTAGCTGGCGTTGGTTGATAGCAAGGCGTTGACTTCTGGCTGGTGTCCACCAGGAGGGCACCTCGGGCGATTTTGCAATCGTTCCCAGCGCCGAGCAGGGAGCATCAATCAGTACACGGTCAAAGCACTCAAAGTAAAGATTCCCGACCTGCTGCCCAAAGAACTTTGTAACCGCCGCGATCGTGACCCCGGTTCGTCGCAAGTTGAACACCAGGCTCTTTAAACGCCTGGTTGCAACATCATTAGCAATGATTGCGCCTTTGTTCTCCATTATTGCTGCAAGTTGCGTGGTCTTGGAGCCGGGTGCTGCGCAAAGATCGAGGACAGAGTCTCCCGGGCGAGGTCCAAGAATCAGAGGGGGGAGCATTGACGCTAAATCCTGAATGTAGATGTGGCCCAGGAAATGCGAAAGACTCTTGCCGATTGGGCGAGGTTGCCGAGTAACCTGCTGAGCGCTTGGAAGAGGGCTGCTCTCATAGTGGAAGTTTTCCAGGGAGAGGACCCGGTCTTGAAAGGATCGGCTATGTTTGAGGCAATTAAAACGGAACGAAGGTGGCGTTGCCTCGGAGGCAGCCTCTTCAAAGAGGTGGGATTCAGCACCAAGCAACGAATCCAGAAGGCGGTAGAGATCAGAAGACCACTCAACGTGCTGCTTCATCGGTTCCACAGGTCCGGTTCACCAGATCGTTCATTCAATGTTCTGCTGAGCGGAGACTTGCCAGGAAGCCCGTTGATTTCCAACCCACAGGCGGGTGCCCAGTATTGTGTCGATTGCTTTGAATTGCCTTTGCCGAGTATCATGAAGAAACAATTCTACAACGCTTCGACGCAAAACCCTCCGTGAGTAGAACGTCACAGAAGAGCGTTGTTCCACACGTGACGAAGGGTTGCTGTCTGAATGAAACTGGGTTTGTTCAAAGTCTGGATCTTGGTTGGGTTTGGCGTGTTGATGGCAGCGTCGAGTTCCATCTCAACCGGCCTTGAAGACCCCCCCGATGTGTGGGAGGGTACCGAGCCGGAATTTACTTTCGTTCGCCTAATCTATTCGGGAGGCAACTGGCGGGGCTCCAGTTGGGCTACGGACTATCCCAAGGCCGATCGCCAGTTTTTGTACGCTTTACGTAAGCTGACAGATTTTTCCTTTATCAACGCCACTGGGAAAGCCCTTCCGATTATGGCTGAGGAACTCTTTCAGTACCCGTTTGCATACGCTGTCGAGGTTGGGCATATGCGACTTTCGGGCGAGGAGGCCGCACAACTTCGAGAGTATCTGCTGCGCGGAGGTTTTCTCGTCGTCGACGACTTTCATGGTGAGTACGAATGGAACAATTTCTACTCTCAGTTAAAGAAGATCTTCCCCGAGTACGAGCCCGAAGAATTGCCTTTGTCACATCCGATTTACCATTGCTATTTCGATATCAGCGAGCTTTACCAGGTTCCGGGTCTCCAGTATCTGTATACCGGACGCACTTGGGAGAAAGGTGGGTACCAGGCGAGGTATATGGGAGTTCGGGACAGCCGGGGTCGCTTGATGGTGGTTATAAATCACAATGTTGATTTTGGGGATGCCTGGGAATGGGCCGAGGTCGAACAGTATCCTCGCAGGTATGCCCACCTGGCCTTTCAATTAGGAGTTAACTACATCATCTACGCGATGACACACTGAGGGAAAAGTGCAAATGTCAAATAGAGCACCAAGAAACACTCAGATAAATGGGTTTAGCTTGGTGTCCTTGGTGCCTTCGTGGTAAATCCTGCCTTACGGTCCTCCCCAGGTGAAGAAAACTCCTCCGCTGAATTGCCAATCACTGAGGATTCCATCGGGCCTGAAAGCAGGTCCTATCGTCCCATCGTCCTCGACCGATGAAGTGCGTGGAAGGCTGTAATTTGGAACTCCGCTGAGCAGGTCTCGTACGTCAAATCGGAGCCCGATGTCCTCAGTGATCATGTACTTGACCCCACCCCCAAAACTTCCGACAAACTTCCAGGTATCATTCAAGTCGACTCCCTGGGCGAGTGCTTCGAATTTGGAAGTTCCGTCGATCTGAAAAAGGGACGCGCCACCTCCAACCGAGACGAACGGGCGGAGTCTGGAGTTCCGGTCACCAAAGTAGTACAGAATGCTGTAAACGAACGAGTGCACCCGATGACTTACACTCAACTTCGGAATAGCAGGGCTGAGGTTGAGAAATGTCAGCGGCTGGTTGGCAAAGGTATAATCGAGCTCTGCCCCCAGCTTGCCCTTTAGATTCTGAGTCAACCTGACACCCAGCAGAAAGCCGGACGAATAATCGAGGCCTACCGGTCTGGTCTGATCTTGACCTTCCACAGGTGTTTCCGAGCTAACATCTCCGACATAAGCCGCACCGAAAAGACCCGCAACCTCCCACTTCTTGTAGAGGTTCGGGTATTGGATCTGGGCCTGCACCGTAGTGCAGACGGCCAATGAAAGCAATAGCGTTATGAGAGCGAATTTGCGCATGTCGATTCCCAATCATCGTTTCGAAGTCTAGCCAAGTTACCTTAATATACTTGGATGCACTGTCGCTAGCAAAGACGAGACACTCTCAACAAATCTTGCGGAGAGCTGAGGGGGGGGCTGATCTCATTCACCTCGTTCACTTTCGGCGGGAGTCTCAGTAGGTTTCGCTTTCTTCTGGTGCCAGCGGGAGCGGAGATCTCGCATGAATTGATCGAATTCCTTGGCTTGCTCCTCAGTCAATACCTCCAGGATTTCGGCGTGTGCACGTTTCCTGATTGCTCTATGTGCTTCCTTGGATTTTTGGGCTGCCACTTGGGCTGCCGCATGCATGTCTTCACGCCTGCGCTCGAGGATTGAGAGCATTCGCTTCTCCTGGTCCGGGCTCAGTTTGAGTCTCTCGAACATCTCCTGGACCGGAAACTGTCGCTTGGAAGGACGTCTATCCGAGGAGTCCGGTCTATTCCGCGGCGAGAACTTAGAGACATAGAGATGGTCTATGGACCCACCGATGAGAATCCCAACAAGTAAGACCAGAATCAGCGAGAAGAAGGCCTTAGCGCGTGTGTTCAAGGTCCGCCCCCTTCTGAATCTGGTGGAACAAGTGCAATCAGGAGCTCTTCAACTGTGACGGGTTCCACCTGTTCCTCCTGCTCCACGAACAGGTCTGCATACGAAGCGTTTTGCCACTCGGCCTGCCACTCGACTGGCGTCAGCATGTAGGAAAGCAGCAGGGTAACAAAGCATAGGGAGACCAACAAAGGGAGAGCGCGTCGGGCGAAAGAAGACACTTGAAGGAAGAAGATCGGGCGCTCCAGGTCTGCCCGGTGTGCGACCTTCGAAGCAAAGAAAGGCGGTGGTTCCTTGGTCGGAATCGACTCGGTCAGGAATCTCAGAAAATCATCGATATCACGTTGGGCTTTTTTCATGTCAGTGCGCCTTCGAGTTCTTGGCGAAGACGTTTCTTCGCACGACTCACTCGAATTCTAGCAGCGAGCTCGGAGCTTTCCATAATCGCTGCAACCTCTCGATAGTCAAGATCCTGTACTTCCCTGAGCACGAAAGCCATCCGATCTTTCGGCGATAACACTTCCATTGATTTCTGCAACAACTTCAAACATCGTTCTGCGTCGGCGTCGCTCAACCCTTGCGCAGGACGAGGGTTTCGCGAAAGCTCTTCCAAGCTTCGGTTCTCCTCGATTTCCAGATCGCTTTCGAGCCGGACTGGATTCTTTTTTCTTTTGCGAATCTCGTCGATGCATTGGTTCGAAGTAATCCGCGCCAGCCAGTGTTTCAGCGGACGCTTTGGGTCATAACGCTCCAAATTCTTAAAGAACTTCAGGAAAACATCCTGAGCCAGATCCTCGATGTCGCTGCCAGGCCCGAGGTAGCGATACAGAATGTTGAAAACGAGCCTCTGATAGCGCGAGACAATCTCTTCCGCAGCACCTCTGTCTTCCTTCAGAGCTTGAACAACCAGTTCGGCATCGGAGATCTGCATTCACTCTACTCTATTACGCTTCGTACGTGAATTGTTTCAAACAGATGCCCTCGATGATGGGGATTTCCGGGCAACGAAGGTCATGACACCCCACCTTCCTGAAAGGCGCTCGACCGTCGGGAGCAAGTGAAGTAACGGTTTGAGCAGATAGTAGGGAACCAGGCTGTGAGTAGTCGCCGAAACCAGTGATCGAAGGCTATGCTTCCACTGGTGGAAGTTGACCGCCTTGGAGAAGAACAGATGCTTATCAACTTTGAACCCCGTCTCATCGAGGAGAATCTCGAGTGATCGAGGCGTAAAGTGCCACAAGTGCCGTGGGACATCGAGAGCATACCAGTGGCTGCGGAAGAGTACGGCCTGCAGGCTGGCGAAATTGGGCACAGAGATAATGACGAAGCCGCCATCGCGAAGCAACGCATTCGCTTTCTTTAGCACCTCTCTCGGCTGTGAAACATGCTCCAGTGAATGCCAGAACGTAATGACGTCATAGGAGTTCGGCTTACCTTGGAAAGCTTCTATGCTACCGCTCCAGACTCGCAGTTCGGGAAGGAGTGCCTTGATTGCATAGCTGGCGACCTCGTCCTGTTCGATTCCCTCGGGTAGCCAGCGCCGTTGATCGAGTGCTAGCAGAAACTGCCCTGGTCCACAGCCGACATCCAGGATCTTGCCGCCGTTAATCCATTCCTCGAGGAGCCGGACTTTGTCCAATTCCATTCGCCATGGGCTGCTCTTGCGGAGTGTGTCCGCTTTCAGTTCTTGAATCAGGTTTGAGATATCACCAAAATAGTCTGCTGGATAATAATCGGGCAGTTCTTTGTCGCCCGGCCGTGGGTCTGTCCAGGCAAAGCCACAGCCCAAACATCGAAGGACACGGTACTCTTCTCGTAGCTCCTCACTGCGTTGGTAATACGCTTTCGAAAAGAGTTGAACGGAGTTGGACCTGCAAATGGGGCAATCTTGGTTCACCTGTCCTCCTTCTCTCTGTTTTCGTCGGACCAGCGGCGTTTCATCTGTTCGAATAAGGCCAAAAGCTTCGTGACGGCTCTCGACATTTAATCGGAATTCAGAGACACCCACCCGAGTTCCCGGTTTGGCACGTTCCGATTCTAAACTGAATCGCTGATCTAAACGAAATTCATCTCAACGACGGGGGCCTTCCTGTCGTTGCGTTGACGCTGCGAATCGGGCTAATGTAAAGTTCTCGCTTCTTTTCGAAGTATTGACAACGGGTAGGATAAGTGGAGATGGAGTTTTACGGGCGCTGGATTCAGAGTTGGGAAAGGGAACTGACTCTGAAAGATCGGGATCGGGAGATTTACCCGTTCGACTGGGGATTAGACTGGGTCCAGGACAACGGCGCTGCAGTAGGCTCTCCCCTTGACCGTCTCAAGAGATGCGCTGCGCAAGCGCTCAAAGCAAGTGAGTCTTTTTACGCCGCTCGCCTTCCGGAAGACTGGAAGCTGGAAGGAGACTTGTTGACATTCCGGACGCCGACGCCCACACCGTTTCCCCAAAACAACACTGCGACTTGTCGGATCTTCAAAGCCGAGGGCTCGCGTACCGCGGTGGTTGTCGTTCCACAATGGAATGCCGATGCGAAAGGCCATGTTGGCTTGTGCAAACTCATCAAGAGACTTGATATGACAGCAGTTCGGGTCACCCTGCCCTACCATGAGACTAGATCTCCGGACGGACGTCGGAGGGCTGATCTGATGGTGAGCCCAAATATCGGCCGAACTCTGCATGCGACTCGACAGGCCGTTCTTGAACTGAGGCAGGTCGTCCATTGGCTCAAGAGCCAGGGCTACGAACGGGTTGGAATAATGGGGACGAGCCTGGGTTCTTGCGTCGGGTATCTGGCGTTTACCCACGAGGATGAGATTGACGCCGGCGTCTTCAATCACGTTTCATCATACTTTGCGGACGTGATTTGGTCGGGACTGGCTACACGTTACATTCTATGGGGCCTTGAAGGGCATGTAAGACTGCCTGATCTGCGTCGCTGTTGGGCGCCCCTAAGCCCGTGGTTCTTCATTGAGCGCCTGATTGACAGCGAGCGCCCGCACCTCATGATTACGGCAAAATACGACATGACGTTCTTGCCCGAACATACGGAACAAGTCTTTCAAAGATATACGGAACTCGGAATTCCGTACGAGCGTGTTGATCTGCCGTGTGGCCATTACAGTACCGCTCATTTCCCTTTCAGCTGGCTTGACGGGTGGCATATCTGCCGTTACTTAAAGAGACATCTGGGATAAAATCTCGAGTGAAGAGAATGGAAGAGCAGAAAAGCGTTGCAGGTGGGTCACGAATCCTTCTTTCGCTGGCGAGCTTTGTAATAATCGTGGCCGGACTGAAGACGTCTGCCTCGATTTTACTCCCCTTCATCTTTGCCATTTTCATTGCGGTTATGGGCGGCCCGGCAGTCTTCTGGCTCAAGAGCAAGAAGGTCTCGTTGGGTGTAGCTGTGATTCTGGTCGTCACGGCCATGATTGGCATTTTGTTCCTTGCCGGATATGTGGTAGGCAGCTCGGTCAATGAGTTCGTCCAGGTACTTCCGTCCTATAATGCTCGCCTGCAGGAGATTCTCGAGTCGTGGATTGAGTGGATGGACAGCAAAGGCGTCAACGTCTCCGGTTCAATTGCTCTCGAGTATTTTGATCCGGGAGCTGCCATGAATTTGGCGGCTAGGTTGCTAAACTCGGTGGGCGGGCTCTTAACGAATGCATTCCTGATTCTTCTTACGGTGATATTCATTCTGTTGGAGGCTTGGAGTTTCCCAGGCAAGGTCCGGAAGGCCTTTGGAAGGGGCGAGCTGACTTTAATTCGTTTTGAGGAGTTTGCCTCGAAACTGAAGCGCTATGTGGCCATTAAGACCGCCACCAGTCTGGCAACCGGGATCTGCGTCGGAATCTGGGGGATGATTACTGGTATTGATTACGCAATCTTGTGGGCTTTGCTGGCTTTCCTTCTCAATTACATACCGAATTTGGGTTCGATATTCGCTGCGGTGCCTGCTGTTCTTATGGCGCTGATTCAGTATGGACTGGGACGAGCTCTGGTGGTGGCGATCGGCTACTTGGTCATCAACGTGGTCATTTCGAATTTCCTGGAGCCCCGTTTCATGGGCCGGTGCCTCGGCCTCTCTACTCTGGCGGTCTTCTTGTCCCTTGTCGTCTGGGCTTGGATATTCGGCCCGCTCGGAATGCTGTTGGCTGTTCCCCTGACAATAACGCTGAAAATCGCATTTGAAAGCGGCTCCAAAACTCACTGGATAGCTGTCCTGCTAGGCCCACCCGTTGACGAAAACGGCGACTCTTCGGAAGAGGAGCCGACGCCGACAGATAGCTAAATTTCATGAAGTCCCTGTTTGACCGAGTATCTCGCCTGATCGAACGACCCGGTTTTGTCGCTACTCTTACCGGTCTGATCGTTAACACGGTCCTCTGTGTCTTTAAACTCGGCGTCGGTTTCTCGACCTCGAGCCTCGCCCTCCTTTCTGACGGGGTGAATTCTTTGACGGATGCGGTGTCATCTTTGGCAATTCTCATAGCCGTCCGGTACTCACACGAAGCGCCAGATGAGGGACATCCTTTTGGCCACAGGAGAGCAGAGCCAATAGCGGGACTAATCCTGGCTATCTTCGCCGGCATTGCCGGGTTTGAAATCCTTCAGGCTGCCGCAGTTCGGCTGTACACGGGGGAAACTGTGCAGTACCTGGGCCCATGGCCCTTTGTTGTGTTGGCTGGTTCGGTTCTGGCAAAGGGTGTTCTGAGCGTCTTTTTCCAGCGCATCGGTGAAAGGATGAACAGCCCTGCGATCCTGGCTGGTGCTGCCGATAGTCGGATCGACATTTTGATATCGCTGGGCGCTCTGTTGGGTATCACGGGAGCCCATTTCGGCTTCCTCTTCATGGATACCCTGGTTGCACTGGTCATAAGCTTTTTCATTTTCAGGACGGGATATCGGATCGGCAGTGAGAACATCGATTATTTGATGGGCAAAAGCCCCGGGGACGAGCTACTTAACGAAGTGCGGTCCGTGGTGACGAAACACGCGGATGTTAAGAGAATCGACGAACTGCGGGCGCACTACGTCGGACATTACATCCATGTGGAAGCGGAAATCTCGGCGAGCAGACCAATGTCGAGGCGAGGCGTTCACGACTTGGAAGAAGACGTCCGTTCCAATATCGAGGAGATTCTTTGGGTCGACAGGGCCTTCGTCCACGTGAATCCGGACTGAGGGCGGAACCTCGGGGCTGGGAGCTGGGATTAACCACCAAATCACTAAGACACAAGAAGATCTCAGTAGTGATTTCGTGCTTTAGTGGTTGGGAGCTGGAACCTGGGGACTGGGAGCTGGGGACTCGATTATTCGCTGATCTGTTCTGGCCGGCACACATGCGGAGCGCGGATGCTTCAGCGCGTGTTGCCGAAAACGGTTCTTCCAAAATGTGTCGCCCCGTCAGGGCTCCAGTGGTGGAGACAACTCCGTTTCCCAGGGCTGCCGCCCTGGGCTTACTCATGTCGCTCCTTCAGAGCTGTTCTGGGGCTGAGAGGCTCCCTTCAGAGCTATTCTCGGGCTGAGAGGCTTCTTGTAAACCCATAATGCTGTTGCTGCGCTGGGACTCGAACCTTCTCTCGGCACCGAAGGTGCGGTGGAGAGAAACCGGTGACGCAGTAGCCGGCTGGTGAGAAACGTGGACTCGAGGGCGTGCTGTCCCGCTATCAGGATATCCCGCAGGTTGCCCCTGAGG
>JAUWTT010000176.1 GCA_030614585.1 Acidobacteriota bacterium | reverse complement strand
CGGCAAGCCCCAAGGCCGCCCCGGCACTCGCCACCGTAAGGTGGTGGATAAACTTTCGTCGGTTCATAGCATGCATCGTCTTTTCCTCAATTCGAAAAATGCAACCCACTGGATGTCTTCAGAAGTCGGGTTGAGATTAACCGAAAATCGAAACCAGAAGCAACGGCCAAAACTGATGGGCTAGACTCTGAGACCCCCCAAATACTCTTCCCATTGCAGTTCTCCATATCCCAGAACGGGTATTCGATGATCGGCTTGGGAGGCCATTTCAGGCTCTGAGCAGATTCAATATACGCTTCGGCATCCTGGCGCAGAAGAAACCGGTCTTTGACCAACTCCTCTACCGCAGCTTTGACTCTGTTTACATAGTCCTTCTTATCTCTATATCTTGCTGTGATCGAAATCCGCGGATCCTTCGCTTTGTTTCTCTCTTCTTCGTTCACTGGAAACCGTGTCTTGTGTTCAGAGGCGGTGATTAGTTCACCTCGGTCCATTCGTGGATATCGATTCGCCGGAGGCTCTATCCCTTTTGTGACCCATTCATCGAGAGCCACTAAGAGTGCCCTCTGCAGGGGACTCACCCCGAGTGGGTTGCGTTCGTGCTCAGTTACGGTCCTGCGGCGGGAACCAGCTCCTCCATGGGGCGCTCCGTTGGTCATATAGATCCGAACCGAGGGATGCACCGGAACGTCCTGGCTGCCCGAAATATCAGTGTGGATCAAGGATGCAGACCGAGTCCAGTACTCAAGTGTGTTGTTGGCGATGATGATACGCGGGATCTTGCTCAGCCGTTTCGATTCGGCAAGTACATCATTTTTCGAGTCAGATCCATTAGGGAGGTAATTGAAGGGAGGATGATCTGCCGGCATATAGTTGCCCTCGAGATCGCTCGGATGGTGAGTGGTCTGGGCAAAACGATGATTGAAGCCTCCTTTACCACCTCCAGCCACATGAATCCGTGCTCCGTCGAACACCATGCGGTCTTTTTCGTCCACATGGAAACCCTGCCAGATCATATGAGTGATGAACCTTCCCGACTGAGAAACTCCGAAGATATAAGCATAGTCAATCGGTAGATCTGGATTGTGCCCCGAACTGGATAACAGCGACTGTTTCCCCAGGCCAGCGGCATCCACGGAGCAGGCGTGGTTCCAAAACTATTCACTATTTCTGCGGCAATCTGCCGGCGAATTGGATTGCCGTTGTCGGTAGCGACAGGGAGTTCAATCTGAAGACGATTGGAACCGGGTCTCACATCCCAGTTCCAGGCAGTCCAAAGCAGTGAATAGCCTTGATCCATCAAGAAACCATTGCCGGCATGCTCAGGGTCAGTCGGGTCATTGCTGCCAATGGATCATAAAGCGATTGATGACCGAGAGTCGAATGACCAGAGAATCAATCTGTCTCTTTCTTCCCTTTCTTCCTGCGAGAGTTCAACGGGTTTACTGAACTACCTATCGTTCGCGTATGCTAAGATTTTGTTCAGTCATGGATGGAAAGCGACTTCTGTGCTTTCGTTCTCGGTGTTTGCTGAAACGTCCAGGGGTAAGCCTATCCGTACTGCTCACTCTCCTCTTTCTCCCGCCTCTGCGAAGCGCCGTGGTGTTCTCCGATGATCTAACTGTGTTCAAGCGAGAAGTAGGGAGCTACGTGACGACCGAACAAACACTCTATATGCCGGGAAACAAGACTAGGGATGGTTTGCACAAAAGGGACATCACTCACAAACTGGTCCTGATTGTGACGCTGGTACCAGCACAGGCAGTGGTTGACGTCTATTCCATCGAGCCGTTAAACGAGACAGACAAGAAAGCCGCTAGAGGCTCAGTCGAGAAATGTCTCTTGGCCGATGCTGTAAGAAAACCTCTCAATTCGATTGTAACCGGGTTTCGCAACCGTATTGACGTGCCTGTGGAGATCAACAATCAATTTCACCAAGCCTTTTTTCAGTGCCTGGAACCTTCGAGGCACGAACAGCTCAATTACGCCACAGAGTTTCAAACTGAGAAGACCGTCGGAGAGTGGAAGAGTGAGCAGCCTCACCCAATCTACCCTCGAATCAATGGCTTCCGTTAGTCATTCCTCGCCATTGCTTTCCTCAGTTCGCGCCGAACGAGCAATGGCTACTTTGTCACCGGTTCAATCCGCATGGCCTGCCCGCCTTGAGCCGACATGATGGCCTCCAGCACGGACTCACGGGTCACCGGCACCCGTTCGATCCTCACGCGCGTGCGGGTCGAGATGTTTTCGTCATCACGGTAAATGTGGGCCATGTATTGGCGGCCTTCCTTGAGGAAATCGAGGGGAAGTTGGAGCGCTCGCGACTCGCCGCTGTTCATGCACCCGACGAACCAGCGGTCGCCACTTCGGCGGGCGATGACCGCATAACGGCCAATCTGCCCGTGGATGACCTTCGTGTCGTCCCAGACCGTGGGCACATGGTCGAAGAACTCCAACTCGGGCTCGTCTCCAATCCGGTTTTCCGACCCGCCCGCGCCACCCTTCTTCTGTGGCGATGACGATGGCCGGTCGTACCAGTAGACGAACTGCCAGGGGCTGTAAAGACAGACGGATTTCGCCAACTGGTAGGCGTGGCTGGCGTTGAGGACCACCCGCGGGTCGTAGTAGCAGATCGTGTTGTCGCCGGCCCCGGCCAGCATACGGGTGAAGAGAATCGTCAACGTCTGGGTGTTCGACGGCGAAGTCTCGTCGCCCCCGATCCCTTCCTGGGTCATCAGGTTCGGATAGGTGCGCGAGTAGCCGGTGGGACGGTACTCGTCGTGCACGTCGACCATCAGGCGATGTGCCGCCGCTTTGCGGACCGCTTCGTGCAACCACGTGGTCCAGTGTTGGCTGCCCACGTTGACGAATCCGTACTTCACACCCTTGATACCCCACTGCCTATAGAGGGGGAGGATTTCGTCCAGCTGTCGCTCCAACGCACGGCGGTTGACGTACAACAGGATGCCGATGCCCCGCTCACCGGCATAACTGATCACTTCGGGCAAGTCGAGGGGGCCTGGCGAACGTTTGGGATCGACGTTCACGGTCCGTGCATCCGAGTCCTCGGTGTTCTCGGGGCCGTACCAGCCCGCGTCGAACTCCACGTACTGCAGGCTGTGCTCGGCGGCGAAATCGACACAGGCCTTTCCACCAATTGTGGTCAGCGTGACCTCTCGAAGGACCTTGCCAGGCTTAATCCAGGAAGTATCGTCAATGGCGCACGGATCGTTCAGATTGAGGAGCATGTCGTTGTTCTCAAGCAACTCGCCGGGGCTGTCCGCAATCATGATCACCCGCCACGGCGTGGTCAACGGAAGTACCGCCGTCACTGGACCACTCAGTTCGCTCACCAGACCAAGCGGCGGCTCCGTGCGTGGGCCGAGCTTCATTCGCGCGTAGTCCACCAACCGTGCCTCGGCCACCGCCACGAACACGTCGTCGGACGTACGGATCGTTAGCGGCCGTTCACAGCCGGACTGAATCTCGCTCAGAGGTACCGCACTGTAATTGCCTTGGGCACTGTACACAGCCCACGCCAGGTGGTCGGCAGCGAAGCCGAATTCGCTCTTCTCGGTAGTGATGACGACCTGCGTCATCGAGGGCCGGCGCGGGATGGTATAACGGAACGCCACTCCCTGGTTGTACGCTCGAAAGGTCAGTTGAAGATTACTCGTTGGCAAGTCCGTGCCGGCCAAATCAATGACCATTTCACGGTATTGATCCTGAACTTCACTCCGTTCACCATAGACCTGCTTCCATGTTTCGTCGTGCTCGCGAAAATCCACGCTCGTGACCCTGAAGTTCTCCATCAGGTTGGGCAGTTCCTTGAGTTCCAGTCCCAGATGCGACCGGGTGACGACTGGTTTGTCGCGATAGGCAACGTTGTAGCGAAGGCCCCCGCTGTCGGTGAGGCCGAAGTGCAGGACAACCTGACCGTTTGGCGATCTTAGTTCCGTCGCCGCTGCCGGGGAAGATAGCAACAGCACGAGGAACAGCAGGGCAGGCGCC
The DNA here is from genome assembly GCA_030614585.1 of Acidobacteriota bacterium. Taxonomy (GTDB): domain Bacteria; phylum Acidobacteriota; class UBA6911; order RPQK01; family JAPXNP01; genus JAUWTT01. The sequence goes on along the minus strand of JAUWTT010000176.1, from coordinate 3,723 downwards.
TTATTCATCGGCGGAATCTCCAAGGTTGGGACAACACCTTCGTTCGGACGATACTTTCGGAGAGCAAGGGCCATCGTTGCTCCCCCGGATTGTACCAGAGTGCCTCGCGGCCGTCCTGCGGTGGCGGTCCGACATCAATCGGGTAACCTCTTTATCTGGATATCCCTGAAATACCAAACAGAATCTGGGTCATGGGCCTGTAAGGCAATGGCCCCACCATCGGGGTCCAACAGCCGGCCTGTACGGTTTGGCGGGCGCTCTGGGTTCTCTGGCTCCGTATAGTCGATCACTTTGTGACCATTGATATTGACGACAATGCGCTTGTCTTCAACAACCATGTGTATTTCGAACCACTGGGTATCATCGGTTACAGGTTGAGGGAGGTCCACAATCGCATAGAGGCTCCCGGTCTTACGCGTTTCCCTTTCTGCACTATTCAGTTGGACTTCGTAGCCTTTGGCTAAATGAAGTTTCCGGTCTCTGGTGGAGAAATCCGTGTGGAAGAAGATGCCGGAGTTCGAGTTCGGCTCGCCTCGGATGATCGCTTTGAGTTCAAAGTTCTTGAACCGGATGAAGTCTGCCTCTCCGTCGCCTACAAAGAAGAGATGAGACCTAACAGATTCAGAAGTGCAGTGGGCTTTGAGGACTCCCTGCTGCACGCTGAATGATTCCGGTTCGACGTTTGCCCGCCAGTTAGAGAGATCGATCCCATTGAACAACGGGATCCATCCTTCCTCAGCCTTTGAAGGCAATTGACTCATGATGAGAAAGACACCGAGTAGAACTAGTCGCATTCTGTTAGGTTATCTTCAGAGCAACCGTTGGACAATACCTCCCACTGATTTGCCCCAAGCCAGGAAGTCGTGCGCACGATGCTACTGCCCACTCGGTTCGGATCGGACGACACTTCAACCTGATGCGGCACCTGACCATCCAAGACAGAAAAACGGCCAGACAGCAAGAACCACATCACTGAACCTCAACAACCAGGCCGCCAACCTAACTTGGCCTTTGATCGGTGCGATTCCTACGGATAAGTTTCCCCCGTTGTTTTGAAAGAAGCCGAATAATCAACCGAGGTAATGCTTTGATCCCTTTCAAATGACAAATGGCGAATGACAAATGACAAAAATAACAGGAGAGGAAAAGAGGTGAGCCTCAAGAAGAGTAGTTTCCCATTCTGTTTGCTCCTCCTCTCCACAAGAACAGCGTCCCCTACTCCCACCAAACTTTCCCCTTTATTTGCAATATATTACAGAGAGTTACTGGAAATTGAGGGCCCTCAGTATTGGCTGTTTCTTGCCTTGGGGCAACAAAAAAGATCTCGCTTTGACGTTCCTGAGATTTGCCCACGAGGAAGCCGCCAGCACGGCCGGGAAGTGCTCCAGACGACTCCCGCCGTTACCTCTTGTGCTGAAGGCATGAAGCCCCGATAATTGTCTGGGGAAGAGGCCCACGATGAAGAAGTGTCCCTTTTGCGCTGAGGAAATCCAAAACGAGGCCATTAAGTGTCGCTTCTGCGGCGAGTTCTTATACGAAGAGGTTGCGGAGAAAAAGAGCTCCGAAGAACCTCGGCAGCCTGAAGATCTTGAGGCTAAGTGGCAACGTTGGTGTGATGACTATAAAAGCAGCAACGATGCGCAGAAGTGGTGGAAGTGGAACTCCCTAACGAGGCAGCAGCAAGACTACATTTTGGATCAGCTTGATCGGTTTCATGTCTTTCCCCCGACCGTGCCCTACAATGTTCTTGATCGAATTGGCTGTCTAATCGTGCTGGCTGAAAGCAGATATACCTGATGAGGCAAAGGGTTTTTGGCGCGATTACTCCGAGGCCGCCGACGTGCCCGGGAACTTAGAGCGCTTCAAGAGGGCAGGATATGAGATGGTGGGGCACTTCACGCTTCCCCTGGAGGCATGGACCGTAAACTTCTATGGCCCCATGGAAAAGCGTCTTGAGGAGCTTGAGGCAAAGTATTCGGACATCCCAGAGGCCATGGAGGTCTATTCTACCCAGCGCAAGGAGATAGAGGAGCTGAAGCGCTTCCATGAATACGTAGGCTACGAGGTCTTCGTAGCCAGGAAGCCGGAGTGAGACCTTGAAGGAATTCGCTTCCATCAAACTGACAGTTACCAAGTCCAGGTTCCATGCCCACCTCTATGCCATCGATTCCATTGATGAGCTGAAGGAGATCCAAAAGGCCCACAGGCACATGTACAAGAAAGCGAACCATCACTGCGTTGGGGCCGTGGCCGGGGGGCAGGAGTACTTCAGGGACGATGGCGAGGTTGGAAAGCCAGGAAGGGTCCTGCTGGAGCTTCTGAAAAGGAACGGAATGGAGAACCATGCGATAGTCGTTTCCAGAATATTCGGTGGCACCAAGCTCGGGGTGGGGGGCGTTTCCAGGGCCTTTCGGCAGGCCGGGGAGATGGCGCTTGAGGCTTTGGAATAGGACAGATACAACTTCTTCAGCCTGTCCAGGAGCCCTGATACCGGCAATGGGAGATATACCGTTGGGTCGCCATCGCCATCGCCATCCACTGCGAAGTAGGGAAAGTAGGGGGGAAGTAGGGGAAGTAGGGAAGTAGGGGAAGTAGGGGACACTGTTTGCTTTTGGTGCCCTGCGTCAGACATCTTTGGCCAAGCTCTGAAAGACAGCGGCAGAGAATCGCAGAGAGTGAGTGATTGATGATCGAAGTCGGGTAGAGACGATCAGAACTGGGCTTGTGGCGAGCCCTTTACGGGAAAATGCACGGTCAGGGGTCTGCGGGAACGGCCAGGGCTGCTCGATTCCCGACCAGGGGATGGAATCGGTCGCGTTCTCCCCGCGCTGAAATCCCGGGGGGCAACGCCAGCTAACGCTTTCAAGGTCGGGCAGACGATCAGATGGCAACATAGTTGCTGCGTTGTTCGCACAAGGCGTACAAATCGCCGACTCCCAACGGGATCGGGTTCTTTCTCCGCTGGTAGTGATCCCTGGCACGGTACTCGTCTAAAGCTCGGCGAACCGTCGGGAGGCTGCCCACCACCTGGCCCCGACTGAAAGCGGTAATTGTCCGCAGGTAGCAGCCGCGTGGAAAGCTTTCCCGCTCCATCTGCTCGGCCAGCTCAACCGGGATCCACCCGTCGTTCTCCTTGCTCGGCTGAGTTCCCCGCCAGTAAAGCCTCGTCCAGTAGAGTCGTTCGGCCTCCTCAGCGCTTCCCGGGTGAGCCATCAGCTCTTCAAACGGCATGAGCCAGTCGTCCTGACCGTGCTTCCGCATCCAAGCAGAGCCGTAAGCGCCACTCCTCCGGCAACCGAGCCAGATGCGCCCGAACCGGGTTCAAGGCGACGTAAAAGGCGGTTTCCTGGAGGTTCTCCGATGCGGTCGAACGGAAACGGTCGGCCCAAAAGCGCCCTTTGCGGTGATGGCGGCGGTTGAACCATCGGGCATAGCCGGACTGCACGTTGCGCATCAACTCGGACACATTGAACAGACGCCGGTTGAACCGCTCCCACCCGGAGTCGTTCAAATGCAGGTAGGGTTGGTAACTCGGGTCGGGGTAGAACCGTTGGGCCAGGGCCAGCAATTCTTCGCGGGAAAGCTTGCGGAAGGCTTCAAACAGGCAGACCAAGTGATAGTGGTTTCCGAGAATCGACAGTTCAACCACCTGACAGAAGAACAGGCTGGTGTAACGGCGGATGATGGCCAGGAGTTGATCGGCATTCTCCAATACCTGAAAGG
>JAUWTT010000300.1 GCA_030614585.1 Acidobacteriota bacterium | reverse complement strand
CCCCACGACGATTCGTCACTATCTCGATATCCTCACGTCTTCGTTGGTCGTGCGACAGCTGCAGCCCTGGCATGAGAACCTGAAGAAACGTCAAGTCAAAGCTCCCAAGATCTATCTGGTCGATAGTCGAGTACGACTGCGGGGGCCTCGGTCGCGCGCCTTGTCAGGACGTCGCCTCCGTCGCCTCGCTACGCAACCTGGTGAGAAAAGTGGGCTAACGGAAATCACCACGGGCCAGCTCTTCGTATACGGTCTTGGGCAGAGTATCACCGAAATCCCTGCCTATGAATGAGTGGCGGCAGAAGTAAACAGTGTCCCTTGCTTCCCCTACTTCGCCATTCTTGACCTGCCTTAGCGCCCGGCCGAGGAAATGTGTGCATTTTTCCTCAACAAGCGGAAAGATTTCCTTGTTCGTGCCGGGCACTCACTGACATGAACTTTCGGACAGAAGTCTCGTAACAGCAATCTTTTCTGAAGCTTACGAAAAAAGCCCAGCTGTTGGCACAGAGGTTGCTAGCCACCCACAGTGTCAATTGACTACAGAATTTAAGCATGACTGAAAACGCCAGATGAGTGATTGATCAAATGCTCATTAAAGAAATGCTTGGTCGAGGCTGTGCCTTGGCGACTTTGGGAGAGGGCCGCTCCAGCATGCGGTGGAGGCCTTCGAGAGTGAGAAAGCCGGTCAACCTGACGGGATCCCCGGGCAGGTTCCATGTGGAACCGGAAGCCTCCGGGGATACTGTTCAACTTCATTCAAAAACTATAACTATGCGACTTGGAGGTGGTTTTGCAAGTTGACAGAAGATCATTCCTGAATTACTGCATCCGGTCCGCCGCGGGACTGGGTCTGTCGGCATCACTGGTGGAAAAACTGGAACAGGCCTATGCGCAAGACGGTACAGGTCTCCCAACCGTCCTTTGGTTGGCCTGCGCCAACTGTACCGGATGCACCGTTTCGCTGGCCAACCGGATCAGCCCTGAAGCCCCAACAGATGTGGCGGATCTGCTGATCAATCACATCAGCCTAGCCTACCATCCGAATCTGATGGGTGCCACTGGTGATTTGGCAGTCGAGACGCTGAAGTCCGCTTCGGTGTCCCCGTACATCCTGGCGGTTGAGGGTGGAGTTCCCACTGCATTTAACGGTCACACCTGCATGCTCTGGACCGACGGAGGACGCGAGGTGACGGCGATGGAAGCAGTACAGGAGCTTGCTCCCGGAGCGCTCGCCATCCTGAGTGTCGGGACCTGCTCCAGTTTTGGCGGCATCCCTAGTGGTGCGCCGAACCCGACCGGCATTGCAAGCATCTCGCAATTAACCGGGCTGGAGACGATTAACATAGCGGGATGTCCCACACACCCCGACTGGATCGTTTGGACGATCGCACAACTGCTGGCAGGTAGTTACCCGACGCTCATGGGCGACGGGAGGCCTACCGGCCTTTTTGGTGGGGAAGATCGTGAGGTGCACGAGAGGTGTCCCCGTGAGGACTCGCCTAGAGCACAGGAATTTGGCTGCGAAGATATGTGCCTCAGAGACATTGGCTGCAAAGGACCTCAGACTCAAGCAGATTGTCCTACTCGCAAATGGAACAATGGGACGAACTGGTGCATCGGGGCTAACTCCAACTGCATCGCGTGCACAGAGGCGGGTTTTCCAGACAGTTTTTCCCCGCTCTACTATCCACCGGCATTCGTGGTATCCCGGCCGCTGTCCATCACCAAGGCGGAGTGGGCTGGGGAAGACCGTGAACTCGATGCGGAAGGATACGGGACGGTACTGGCGGTGGTCGAACTGAGGGACGCTGACAGCGGCGCTGTCCTCGGTTCTGCGACCGTTAGCCGGGAAGGAAGATGGCGAATTGAGAACGAGAGTCTTTCTGCACCTCCGTCCAGGGTGATCGCCGAATCGGGAACCGAAATAGCTGAGCGGGATGTTTCTCAAGATGGCGAATCGGTGGGCATGGAGGTGACGAAGGCAGAATGGAAGGCCGAAGCCGCAGAACTGAGAGTTGAGGGGAAGACGATTCCGGACAGGAATGTACAGGTGAAAAATGCCGGTACTGGTTTGACCCTGGGTTCGGTATCAAGCGATGGTGAAGGTAAATGGGTTTTCGCTGCCACCAATCCCGATCCCGTCCCCACTAGGGTTCGAGCTGAGTGCGAGGGATATGCTGCGGAACGCGACGTAGAAAACGCTCCCCAGGAAGTGCCGGTGTTCGTCGAAATCACAACCGCACAATATCAACTCGACACCTCAAAGCTAACTGTTGATGGGAATGGCTCGGCCGGTCGAACTGTGGTGGTCATGAATGCAAGTACTGGTGGGACCTTGGCCTCACAGACAATTGGTCAAGATGGCAGCTGGGCTATCCAAGTCTCCAACCCCGACCCCGTCCCGATCAGTGTCCGAGCCGAGTGTGAGGAAGCCTTCGCCGAACGCAGTGTGGAACAGGTGGGTACTCCACTTTCAGAGGTCTCGATCTCGAAGGCCGAATACCGCAGCAGGAAAGACGAACTCAAAGTTGACGGAAAGGGGACGCCGGGAAGTACGGTCACTATTCGAGATGCCATCGGTTCCAAGGTCTATGGAATAGCTAACATTGACAGAAGGGGGAGGTGGAGATTCGTCAAAAAGCGGCCAAGTCCGGTACCGAGTCGTGTTCGCGCGGACTGCGGTAACGCTGTCGCAGAGCGGGACGTCACATCACGTTAGCTAAGGAAGAACAGGGATCGTTCTCTGAAGGAGATAGAAATATGGCCACAATTACCATAATGGATCCAGTGACCCGCATTGAGGGTCACATGAAAGTCGAATTGACCATCGATACAATCAACGGGCAGCAACAGGTCGCTGATGCGAGTTGTACCGGGACTCTGTTCCGGGGTTTCGAGAAGATTCTGGAGGGCAGGGACCCAAAAGACGCGCCGGTACTAACCCAGAGAATCTGCGGTGTGTGCCCTATTTCACACGGAATGGCTTCCGTGCTTGCTCTGGACCAAGCCGCCGGAAGTCCGCCGCCCGACAATGGCAGACTGCTCCGCAACCTCACGCTGGGATCGAATTACGTGCAGAGCCACATCCTGCATTTTTACCTGCTGGCCGCTGTTGACTTTATGCATGGACCCCAGACCCATCCGTGGGTACCTGCTTGGGAAGTGGACATGCGGCCGGGTCTGGATGCAGTTGCCGCCAACCTTCCCCTTGCCATCGAGGCTCGTCGAAGGGCCCACGAAATGGGCGCCGTCTTCGGCGGACGTATGCCTTCGGCTCATGCCCTGATTCCGGGAGGTTTCACCGGCACGCCGAAACAAGGCAAAATCGCCGAATTTCGACAGCAACTTGATTGGTTGCTCGACTTTGTCCGCAACACTTACATTGTCGATGTTAGTGAGGTCGCAGCCGCTTACTCCGATTATTTCGATCTTGGGATTGGGCATTCCAACCTCATCGCCTTTGGGGTATTCGAAGAGGCTGGAGGCGGCAAGCTGTTTTCACCTGGATACATTCAGGGCGGGATTCAGAGTCCACTCGACGAGTCCACAACTGCAGAGATAACCGAGGGAGTGACGTACTCCTGGTATGACGATTCGACCAACAACCAGACACCGTCATCAGGCGAAACTGTTCCGCAATATCCAAAAGGTGAGGCCTACTCCTGGCTAAAGGCTCCACGCCTCGGCGGATTGCCGTTTGAGGCCGGGCCGCTTGCGCGAATGCAAGTGAATGGCGACTACTCCGGTGGAGTTTCCGTCATGGATCGCCATGCAGCCAGGGCACAAGAGACCTTGAAAGTTGCCGAAGCGATGAACGGCTGGCTCGATGAGCTGGATCCCGCGGGACCAGTCTTCGGAGGTTACGACGATCCGGTCAGCGGCAGTGGGATTGGCCTCACAGAGGCCCCTCGGGGTGCTCTGGGCCATTGGGTCGAAATACAGGAAGGGAAACTTAGCCATTATCAAGTTATCACCCCTACTTGTTGGAATGCTTCACCGCGGGACGATCAACAGACTCCCGGGCCTCTTGAACAGGCGTTGATAGGTACCCCGATAACCGATGCACAGCAACCCATCGAGGCACTCCGGGTAATTCATTCCTTCGATCCATGTCTCTCCTGTGCCGTCCATGTGATGGAGCCTCATGGCAAGCCTATCGTTATAAGGGAGGCGGGTCTTGCGTTTCGATAGAGATTTCGCCTCGGTAGAGTCTCAAGATGCCTCCCGGGGCCTCGAGCAGCCTTCTCCACAACCCGGGGTTCTTGTTCTTGGCCTGGGCAATCTCCTCCTTGGAGATGAAGGAGTGGGCGTCCATATTGCTCAGCTCCTGCAAACTGAGGAACTAGGAAACCAGGTTGAGGTTCAGGACGTGGGGACAGCGATTCTGGATGCTCTTCCCGATCTGGAGCAGGCAGAGAGGGTCGTCGTGATAGATGCAGTCAAGGCGGGTGGAGTTCCTGGAACTGTCTACCGGATGCCGTTGACCGAGTTTCGCTCCAAGAGCCACATTGCTTCGATGCACGGATTCGATCTACAGCGCGTCCTTCGACTCACTGGGCGAAAGAGGCCCCCGGAGGTTGTCATAATAGGCATTGAACCGGAGATCATTGAGTGGTCTCTTGAGCTGTCCACCGCGGTGGAAAAGGCTCTCCCGCTGGCACTGAATGCGGTTAAAATGGAGATCGAGAGTAGTGGCAGCCGAGGTGTGCAAAGGTCGCGTGGCGGAATTTTGGGCTAATGTCTACCACCCGACCTCAGGGGTGGTTAAAGAAGTCTTAAGGGAAAATGCAATCCAATCTGACTTTCTCCCCGGCACTGGTCCGGCAACAACCTCATTGACAGCGCCTGGAGGAGCAGGGTCTTTCTTCTGTCTCTGAAGTTGGCGTGGGAATTGTGGATTTAGAAAGTGGACAAGAGCTGGAGATTGCCTATATAGAAGGTGTGAGACAGACGGACCTTGGGAAACCAGGTGAACCTGTGAGAGAACGGATTCTGGTATAGGAGACAGTCCTCTATTCAGTAAAGGTCATGGAGAAGTTACGACGAAGACTGCGAGTCAACGGAGTTGTGCAAGGAGTCGGATTCAGGCCATTCGTCTTCCGGTTGGCCCAGTCCTGTGGACTCGTGGGGTTTATATGCAATTCGAGTGAAGGAGTGCTAATAGAGGTAGAGGGGACGGCATCTGATCTTGATAGCTTTGAATTTCGGCTTCTCGAAGAACCGCCGCCGCTTGCTCGCATTCTGGAGTCTAATCGCGAATCGATTGATCCTGTGGGAGAGGGAGCTTTCCTGATTAGTGACACGCGACGAGACGCAGTTGCCTCGACAATGATTTCACCCGATGTAGCTGTATGTGAACAATGCGTCACAGAACTCTTCGACCGGACTGATCGACGCTACCGCTATCCGTTTGTGAATTGCACCAATTGTGGGCCGCGGTTCAGTATTGTGAGGAGTATTCCTTACGACAGGCCAAACACTTCGATGAGTGTCTTCGACCTATGCCCAGAGTGCGCTCGGGAATATGAGTCGCCGGACAACCGTCGATTTCATGCGCAGCCCAACGCTTGCCATGTTTGTGGACCCCAAGTGGAATTGTTGGACTACAGCGGGAAAAGACTTAGAACTGACTG
>JAUWTT010000170.1 GCA_030614585.1 Acidobacteriota bacterium | reverse complement strand
CGAACCCAAGAAGAATAACATCATTGACGTGACCCGATATTGCATGGGGGCGGATCAACGCTTCGTCCCGAACGATCTCACTGATCTTCTCCCGACTTTACATTACTCGGTCCCAAAAGTAGTAGATAGTCAGAAGATCAACGTTGACCGCAAGCCAGTATGGCCAGAGCCTCAGGGTCCAAGTGAATGGTACCCCTCTCAAGTAACCGAGAAACAAAGGAGGATCTCCAATGGGAAGCAGCAACCCTCCGCAGTTACAGACAATGAAGATAAAGAAAACCACTGTATGAACTTTGTGTTGCCTTTCGACATTGGTGGAAAGAAGCGGTCGAATCAAGACCATTGCCGCTCCTGTTGTTCCAATGAAACTGGCGAGCAGAGCTCCCGCCCCAATGAATAGACAGTTGATTCTAGGATGAGCCGGCAGATCGCCGCGCAGATTGATTCCCCCGCTGACCACGTAAAGGCTGAAGAGCAGGATTATGAATGGGATGAACTCCGAGAAAATCGCATTGCTGAATACGGCAGCTACAGTATCCAGACCGGCATGACTTGGTGGCGAGTGAGTCAAATGGTTCTCGATCCCGCCAGGATGGACAAACCCGTAATAGATCAGCGTCACAATTCCCAATACCGCAGCTACCAGGAACCTGTTTCGGTTGTGGTGCCACCAGTATTCAGTGGCCGGCACCAGAGGTAGAATCGCTATCGCAAGGAGCAGCGATACGAAGGGGAGAACTGCCCAAAGACTGGGAATGAACTGAATTTCTCCGTGGGACGGTTCGACGTGTCCGGCCTGCGCCGCTTCGGGAACAGCCAAATGCGCCCCGGGGACAACGCCTGCGAAAAGCAGAAGAAGATAGACAGCAATCCCGATGAGAATGGCGACCGTAACTTTTCTGCTGGCGCGGTTTGCCTTAGCGGCTTCTCGCTCCTTTATCAAGCTGCCGGATTCCAACCCGATTTCAGCGACTTCCGTCGTTTGACTCTCTTCCAAGGTTATAACCCTTCAATCACCTTGAAAGCGATGACTGGCTACCCCCGGAGGACTCGGGTTAGCAGGTCCTTCACTTTCTTCTCGGTAGCATTCCGCACCGCTCGAAAAGTCTGGATGAGGTCTTGGGGGTTGCCCCGAACCCTGGTTGGATCCGGCAACCTCCAATGCTCCACCTGGACCCCACCTGGTACACTCGCGAGATCTCCTTCGGTTTCCTCCGATAAAGTGACGACGTGGCTGAAGCTGGAAAGGTCCAAGCTTTCCAACGGAGACGCCGCAAGGTGTGAAACATCTACGCCGGCCTCATTCATTGCCCACTGACAAAAGGGGTTAGCCGATTGATCACCTGAGGCCGCGCTGTCAACTCCCACGTTCGCACCAGCGTAGTAACGAGTGAAACCCTCAGCCATCTGGCAACGAGCCAGGCCATCCGTGCAAACAAAAAGAATTCGAGCTTTCTTTCCCATGGTCGGTCCTGAAGAGCCTTTTACCCAAATATAAAGCCCATATCTTAACATTGAATCGGACATCTCTGACAATACCTGCTGGCCTGTCGAGCACTCACGAGACATAAGGACAGTTGAACTCACTTGAGCCAGTTCTTATCATGCTGAACACAGGATTATGCGTTCACTTTTAGTTCTTCTTATTGCAGCCACTTGCACGGTTCCGTGCACAGCCGAATCCTTGTGGGAGATCCCATTCCGAGATCGTGACATTCTGATCGATGGCCATCTGGATGATTGGGAAGGGGTGCCCGCTTTGGTCATTGCTCCTGGCGCTGACGAGATTCGCTCAGGCGGAGATTTCACTGATGGGGATCTGAAGATCTCACTCCAGGCCTTGTGGGATAAGGAGTACATCTACCTGGGGATTACTTGGACAGACAATGTCTTTGACCTGCGCGAGATCTCACGGAAGGATGCGGTATGGGTCGATAGCGAAGGCCGGCGCCGAGACCGCATGTTCTTCTATGACTATCTGAAGTTCCACATCCGGAAACCCGATTATGACTATACCCTCTGGCTCTCACCTCGTGCCGACGATGAGGGCCCGTACATGTGGTACAGGCTTCTCGAGGGATACAGAGGCATGGAACGCGCCACGGGCCAGCCGATGGTAAGCGCAAGAGAACAAGGACAAGGGTCTACGCTCGAAGTAATGTTGCTGTGGAAAGAACTGCGGCTGGAAGGGAAAAAGGGGGTTGAATTGCCACTGACCCTTATTCTGGCCGATGGTGATGATCCGGATCGATTGCTGGAATACAAAGCGGATCGCCAGAAATGGCTTGCCTGGGTGGGAAAAGTGAAAATGCTCGAGTGACCGCTAAGAACAAACGGAAACAAACCACCAAGACACCAAGGACACTACGGTACACGAGTTACTCTTCGTATTTCTTGGTGCTCTTAGTGTCTTGGTGGTTTGTTCTTAACTCAATGCTGGTCGTTGATTCTGATGTTCCCGTTACTGGTTTCCAAGCGAATGATGGGACCGGACGAACCAAGAGTTGCGGTGATCTCTTCCGTTGAAGCGTTCTGCTGACCTACGTTCTGGGAATTTCGGTAGATCCCGTATTCCTCACTCTTTCTCCCCCAGTTTCCGCGGATTTTGATGCGAGCCTGAATCTGCACATTTGCCCCGGTTGGGATGTAGACCTGAATATCTCCTCCAGCCGTAATCAACTTGCTCGATTCACCTCCCATTGGAGAGAGTTCGGCAACGATGTCACCGCCCGCCGTTTTTCCCTCGATCGAACCGGTCACATTGCGAAGATCCAAGTCTCCCCCGGCGGTTTTGGCTACGACTTTGCCGTTTGCCGAAGACAGTTTGATGTCGCCACCTGCAGTTTTGGCATCGACGGTGCCTGCAACCTCACCCAGGATCACATCACCCCCGGCTGTTCCAACATAAGCCGCTCCGGCTACGTTCCCAAGCTTGATGTCTCCTCCTGCGGTGGTAGCTCGAAGTTCGCTTCCGACATCTCCGACCTTGATATCCCCGCCCGAGGTCTTGGCCTGCAGTTTTCCTTCAACCGACTTTGCAGTAATATCTCCGCCTGCTGTCGTGACTTCGGCGTTTCCACCGGCCACACCGAGGCTGATATCACCGCCTGCCGTCTTGAGCATAACGTCGCCGCCTACGTCATCGGTGGAAATGTCACCACCGGCGGTCTTAGCTTTGATGTTGCCCAACACCTCACCCGAGATCGACACGTCTCCTCCGGCTGTCGTAATGTCCTGGTGGAAGGTACTGGGAGCCGTGATCTTGAACCGAGCATCGCTTCGCCCATTGTCCGGGTCAAATACAACATAAACGGCATTCCCTTCCTGATAGATCTTCAAGTGCTCCGTGTCCCGTTGGTCAATATTCACGACCTGAACCTGTACCGTAGTACTGTTTCGAACTGAGACCGAGACGTCGCCAGAGGCTACTCGGACAGTCAGGGATCCTTCCCCAGTGAAACCGCTGAATTCCTTTGAAACGTTGGTCATCTGCGCAGCCGACAATCCCGGCATCAGAAGAACAATCAGCAAAATGATCAGTGTCAGGTTCAGTTTTAGGTACTTCATTTCGTTCCTCCCTTTTTGCCCGTACTTGTTTCGGGCTAGAAACGTTCATAACCGGCGTTCTGTAAGACCGCTTGCGCTCGAAGTCGGATGAAGTTGTTGTCATCCTTCTGGATTCGATCCTCAAGCGCATCGATAACGTCGCTCTCGATGTCGTGACCGGCGGTGACTGCTGCCTCGAGTATATTGATTGCTTCGATACGAAGCTTTGCATTCTCGTCGTAAGCCAGCACGCCAAGAACGGCTTCCTTTATTTCCGGCGTAATCGGGTGTTTCGCGAGGGCAGAAAGCGCCTGCTGTCTGACAGCTGGGTTGCTGTCTGTCTTCAAGGCTCCAATCAGGGCGGCTTGAATCTCCAGGTCCGTCCCTTCCACAATCGACCGTGCGCCAATCGTGTTAACGGCCCGAAGTCTGATCCCCGGATTCTGCTCGTTGATCAATGCATAGGCAAGGAGTCGCTGAATCCTTGGGTCTTCTACATCTCCTCGAATCTTGAAAGGGCGAGATGCTTGAAATGCGAGTTCTACCTCACCGCTTGCAGCATCAGCTTTCTGGAAAGAGACGCTGTTGATTTTGACATTGCCAGAGACGAAGGGATCGAATTCTGCCAGTTGATGCTCCCCAGCGCCTGAAGGAGAGAATGTAAGGTACCCGATCATGATGCCAACACATACCATTGCCAGGGCACCCACCACCTGAACTGGAGCCAGTGAACCTCGAATCAGTGCTGTTAGACGTTCTGACCAGCCAATTGCATCCGAACCGGCGCCACTGACAGTTCGCTGAAGGCTTGCCTTAAGCCGCTCGCGAGACTGCCAGAGCAGATGTTCAGGGGGTTCCGGACTAGACCGTTCGAGAACATCCTGCATCTGCTCCAATTCGGCAAGCAGCCGGCGACACTCCTGGCACTCGCGCAGATGCCCCTCGAGATCCGGTAGTTCACTGGGCTCGAGTTCTCCGTAGGTCAGCAGTATTACTCGTTCACGGTATTCATCGTGTTTCATTGCAGAACCTCAGTGATAGATACATCGCAACTCCTTACGCATACGAAGGGTTGCCGTGAAAAGGTGTTTCTTTACCGTCCCTTCAGCACACTTGAGTATTGAGGCAATCTCCTTCAATTTATGCCCATCGTAATGGCGAAGGACGAAGACCAATCGCTGCTGAGGCGACAGACGTTTGAGTGCACGGGTAATGTGGTCACCGATCTGAGCGGACTCAGCCAACCTGTCCGAATCCGGCGGTGAGACAAGTGCGTCGGGCAATTGCCCAGAGCTGGTTTCGGCATCTTCCACGGAACCATCGAAGCGACGGTCAATCGAAATCTCTCGCTTTCTGGTTTGGCTGGAAAGGTGAGAGAGACAAGCATTTGTCGCGATTCTGTATATCCAGGTTGAGAACTGGCTCTCCAGTCTGAACCGTTTAAGTCCACTGTGGGCTCTGAGGAAAATCTCCTGGTAAAGGTCTTGGGCTTGGTCCATATCATTAGTGAACTTCAAAGCGATTCCAAGGATCCGACGGTCATAACGACATACCAGTTCTTCGAAAGCCACCATCTCACCCTTCTGTGCTCGCATCACAAGCTCGTTGTCTTCCAGCGTCATCAGGTTTTTACCTGTTCGATACATCAGACCTGCAAGGCCATGAAAAGGTTGGGTCCAGTTTGACAAATTTGGAACTGTTGTTACTCCTTGGAGCCAGGTGGGCCACTGTCAGGACAGTCTCGCGCCTGCCCGGAATCGTCCGGACTGTCCCACCGTGTCTCTTTGTCATCAAGGTCAAACAATAGCAGGAACCCCCTGTGGGAGCGATCTTCGAGCCCGGTTTTCAGAAGCGATCATGGCTGCACTTAGATCGTTTGCGGGGTAGCAATGCCTCGCAAAACTGGAGCGTTCCTCGGGAACAAAGTACTCTCGCCAGCGCCCCTTCCCAAGCAGCCTCCGAAGGTGGGGACCCTGGAATTCACCACACCTGCCTTTGAGAAATGCCGAGCAGCCCTGTTATTTGTTCTGCAAATGAGGTATTACGTAGCTTATGTGCGAGCTTTGCGAAGAATCGGGGGTGATTTCGGTCGAGGAATACGAAGCCGTTAGTGGGGACGTCTGCGAGTATGTGCCGGACGATTTCGAACCCGACTCTGTTGACGAACCCCTATACCAGTGCCCAAATCCACCTGAATACTGCGTCGTTGACTCACTTGTCGAGGAGCACTTGTGTGGTCTGCACGCCAAAGACGATCCGGAGGATGAAGCTGATGCCTTGTTGGAGGCCGTGGGTTTGGGCTCGGCACAAATTCTTCAGATCAAGCCCCAGTCTTCAGAGAAATGTGAACACATCGACTTGATCAATGGAACGCCCGAGTGTGGGGAGTCGGCTACGCATGCACGTGTTCTTGAGATCGAATCATTCCTCTGCGCCCAGCACCTTAAGGAGTACCTGGCATCCGCCAGGGACCAACGCCAATGATTCATCAAGTCACCACCAAGACACCAAGAGCACCAAGAACAATGGGTTTATCTTAGTGTCCTTGGTGACTTGGTGGTTTGTATGACCCGGGTTAGGAGGTTTCGACCTTCGCATTGCGAGGGCAGGGGACCTTTACAGCTTCTGACCATTCTTCCGGTTTTGGAGCCAGAACAGTGCTGTGATGGTTTTACCGTCCACAATTTCACCCCTGGGAATCATTTCAAGGGCCTTCTCCAGCGAGTAGTATTCGACTTCCAGGTCCTCATCCTCCTCGGGAGTTCGAGTTGTTTCCTCAAGCTGGTTGGAGTAGTAGAAGTGCAGTAGTTCATCACAAAACCCAGGAGACGTGTAGTAGCTGCTGACGTGTTCGAGGAACAGGGGGCGAAGGCCGGTCTCCTCTTCCAGTTCCCGGGCCGCACTACTTGCAGGTGTCTCACCGGGGTCCTGCTTTCCGGCGGGCAGCTCCAAAAGATCACTGTTGATAGGATAGCGATGCTGACGCACAAAGGGGATCCTCTCATCCCCAACTTCAGCTAGAATTACGACCCCTCCAGGGTGACGGACGACTTCCCGAACCGTCTCCTTTCCCGCAATCCGAACTTGATCAACTTCCAGATCCACTATGACACCTGAGTACTTCAGGTCGCTATTGAGCAGCTCACCTCTCTCGAACTTGCGCATGAGGAAGATTCTTGCAGGTTTGGCAAGGAAGTTCATCCTGAGAAGCCTGTACGGCATAACGGACCCGGCCATCCCCATTATTCTGCGCAAGCTCCACTTATCTCTAATAGAATGGTCATGTCCGCAACCCCTGGCGATTGGACTTTTTCTCACTGATGGGCATCTCTGGAAACGTAATGAACCGAGTTTGGCTGGGCTTGCTACTCGTCATTGTGATAGCGGGGAGCTACTACAGTTCCTTCCCTGGTGCTTTCCATTACGACGATTACCCGTTGCTTCTCGAGAATCCAAGAGTGACCGAACCTGGTTTTGACTACGCTTCTTTCTTGCATCAGTACGGAGGAAGGCCCCTAACCCTTTGGGCCTTCCATATCAATCACCGATTCGCCGGAGACAGCCCATTCGGATTCCATCTCGTGAACATGGGGCTCCACGCTCTGGTCGTGCTTTTGTTGTTTCTGCTCGTCGCCACGTGGACCAACCGGTTGACCGTGGGATTCCTGACAGCACTTTTGTTTGCTGTCCACCCCGCGCAAGTACAGGCCGTTAACTACATCTGGTCACGCTCTCTCCTGTTGATGTCGGTTTTTGTGTTGTTAGCTCTGATAACTCGACGTCCCTGGCTACGGTTGATGTTCTTCCAGCTGGCGATCTGGAGCAGAGCAGAGGCACTGGTCGCTCTTGTCCCCCTCATTTGGAAAGACCCAAGAAAGTGGAAAGGAATCGCGTTAATCGCGGGCGTGAACCTTGGTTGTTTCCTGTTCGGCTTTTTGCTGGAAAACCCAGCTGCCGTCGCCTGGAATCATCCGGATGTTTTGTCCTACTGGCTGACCAGTACACAAGCATTCTGGATGTATGGTTCCCTGGCACTGTTTCCCTTCAAGTTCTCCATTTACCATGGCGCTTTAGAACTGGGGTGGCAGACACTTTTCGCGCCGGCCTCGGTTTTTGCGGCAGGATGGATTATCTGGGCTACCCGGAGGCGGTGGCCCTGGCTGGCGACAGGTGTTGTCTGGTTCGCCCTATTCCTAGCCCCCGGCCTGCTAGTTCCAAATGCCACCCAGTTCCATGAGAGCAGGATGTATCTCGCAATTGCAGGCCTCTGTTTCCTTTCTGCCTGGGGTTTGGCAAAGCTGGGTCCGAATAGGGCCCTTGGATTATCCGACGGTGTAACCGCTTCACTCGAAAGCGATAGCACAAGTGATCCCAAACTTCACAGGGTTTG
>JAUWTT010000192.1 GCA_030614585.1 Acidobacteriota bacterium | reverse complement strand
GGGGCGGATGTCATCTTCGTGGAAGCGCCTCAATCAGTGGAGGAATTGAAAGCAATTGCCTCTGCTTTTCCCGATGCGCCAATCTTCGCCAACATGATCGAAGGCGGGAAAACCCCTCTGCTCTCTGCAATGGAGCTGGAACAGATCGGTTTCAAAATCGCTGTATTTCCGCTCACAGGGCTCTTTGCCGCAACCAGGGCGACGCTGGAAGCGTTCCAATACCTGAAAGAGCATTCAACCACTGAAGGCCTCGGAGAGAAGCTGACCTTTCCAGAGTTTGAGCAGATCCTCGATGTTCCTTTCTACCGTGATCTAGAGTCGAAGTTCTCGAAGGGTTCGGACGATGAACCCACTGAGTGAAAAACGGAGAATGGGAAGAACGAAGACCCGTTAGCGGACGTCCCTTTCCGGGCCCGCATCTCCTCTGTAGATGGCGCGGTAGCGTACGTATTTCTCCGCATAACGAAGAATCGAAGCTACTTCCTCGTCAGAAAGCTCCCGGACTACTCTGGCCGGCCTTCCTAAGACCAGAGAACGCGGTGGGATCTCCACTCTCTGGGTCACCAGGGTACCCGCTCCTATGATGCAGTCCGACGAAACGACTGCATTGTCAAGAATGATCGCTCCAATTCCGACCAGTATCCGATCGTGCAGTGTACAACCATGCACAACGGCGCTGTGGCCGATCGTGACACAATCACCTATTCGAACGGGGCCCGTTTCGCCGGTCACATGAACAACCGCATTGTCCTGGATATTGCTGTCGTTGCCGATCGTGATCGAGTTGACATCACCTCGAACCGTGGCGTTGAACCAGACACTGGAACGAGACCCGAGAGCGACCTCTCCGATTACCTCTGCTGATTCGGCAACAAAGGTCTCCGAACCGAGTTTAGGACGGGTTCCACGATAAGCTCTAATCACAAACTACCAGCCTATCTGATAACTTTTTACTGCACAACACTCTGCTGCTCAGGGCTACCCCTCGTATAATGGAAACCTCACGCGGCGCAGCGAGACGGCACGATGACAACAAATACTGAACCATACCTGATCGGGATCGCGGGAGGAACGGGGTCCGGAAAGACTCACTTCGTGCAGATGATCGTTACTGAAATGGGGGAAGACAGGTGTCTTGTCATCCAGCAGGACGCTCATTATCACGATCTCTCCCATTTACCCTTCAGCGAGCGCGAGAAGGTCAACTTTGACCATCCCTCTGCCGGGGATTTTGAGTTATTGGTGTCTCATCTCAGAGACTTGAAGAAAGGGCGGGAAGTTCTCCTTCCCGTCTACGATTTTTCCACCCACACTCGGAAAGCAACGATGGTATCCGTTGTGCCGAAACCCCTCATCCTCATCGAAGGGATTCTTGTGCTCCATCACGAGCCTCTACGGTCACAACTCGACTTGAAAATCTACCTTGATGTTGCCCAGGAGACTCGGTTGCAGCGGAGAGTCAGCCGCGATCTGAAAGAACGGGGCCGCAGCAAGGAGTCCGTCCTGCGCCAGTATGAGAGGACCGTAGTTCCGATGCAGCGTGAGTACGTCGAACCCAGTAGCCGGCATGCGGATCTCATCCTTCCGTACGAAGGAGACACCAGGAGTGCAATGGATTTGGTTGTCGCTGCATTGAGAAGAAGAGGCTGATTTTCGAGCCTCGGGTCTGGGGGCCTGAAGAAAGTGCGAAGTTCGAAGGGCGAACGACGAACTTCAAGGATTCGCCCTTTACGTAGCTGACATCTTCTTGGTGTACTTGGTGGCTTGGTGGTGAGTCTTGGAACTCTCCCGGTTAGAGGTAGCGCTCCAAGTACTGGTACTGGGCTGTCAGTTCGCCGTTGTAGACAACTACCGCATTCTGAAGTTCGGCAGGAAGCCCACTCCCAGCCAAGGAATCTGAATAGTCCGCTTCGAGCAACGCCGGGATGAATTCCCTCAACTGTGTGCTGAAGAAATCGGATGAATCCAGCGGAAGTTCCGCCGGCAGGTTGTCAACAGCCAGCATCAGAATCCCCTCCCCACGATGCCCATCGACAACTTTCCGCCCAATCGGATCACATAAGTAGGAAGGACTCCCGCTGTCGGTAGCCTTAACGTTGCACTCAATTGACCCACCAACATCACAGGTGATGTCGGCAATCCCGGCAAGCCTGTTCGGGCCACCTGAGCTCGCCAAGTCCTGCAGCTCGCTCCAAGTCACAAACCGAGGATACCTGCTGTCCCAATAGATTCCGTTGACCAGAACAGTGATAAAGGGAAGGTAGGCTGCAAACTTGCTCTCATAGTTCTCTGGATGCTGGTAATAATCTTCGAGGACAAACTCCGAAGTGCCAAGTGGCCTGACAAGATCCTCTTCCCTGAACACTGAGAGATAGATGCGATCTCGACGCCCTTCTCCTGCTTTAATGAAACCCGGCAGTTGGTCTGGCTCCAGGCGCTCCAAGGGGAACGATTCAAAAACGGCCTGCGCACCCTGAGACACCTGTCCGTAACCGAGTACCCCCACAACCAGGGGGGCCAGCCGAGCCGGAATCGCTCCCCCACCGATCATCTTCCCCACTGCCCGAAAATGTTCCTTTGCCTCCTCCAACGACAAGTAATCCAAGGCCTTGCGACATTCAAGGAAGGGCGTCTTCAACCCCTGGTAATCCCAGTAGCGGCCCAGCAAATGGAAGATGTCGATAGCCCCGGCTGAGCCGGCCATGGGGCCGAAGAAAATCAACCGTCGCCCCTGTCGATCACATATTCTCTCGTAATCGATCAGCGTTGCCTGAAGTTCAATAATCCTCTTCAGCATCGGCATGTTCTGAGACTGACCCTTAACGGTGTGAGAGAAAAACAGATAGGCCTTTCGAGGGAGAAGTTTCGTCAACGGAATCTCCTTGACCCCAAGGATCACGTCACCTTCGTTCATCCCTTGACAGATCTTTGCTCCTGCATCAGCGTAATCTGAATCGCTGAAACATCGCTTGGCCGACGTCTCAACCAGGACTTGAACGCCATGCTTCTGCAGGATCCGACCGGCATCCCGGGGGATAAAAGGTGTCCTGCGCTCCCACTGATTCTTATCTTCAGCCCTGATCAGAAGTGATTTCTTCATTACGAACTGGCCCTCTTAACTCAAACCGCAGAACGCACCCGCCTCTACCTTCCTTCCAACCTGTCGACAACAGCTTGAGCGAAAGCGTCCGTACCCAATTCACCTCCCAGGTCTCGCGTCTTCTGCCCTTCAGCCAGAGCACGGTTGTAAGCTGACTTGACGCGTTCAGAGACACGGAGCAGGTCGCGGTCGCCTTCCCTGTCGGAAAGGTAATTCAACATCATCACAGAGGACATCAGCAGCGCCAGTGGATTGGCAATTCCCTTTCCGGCAATGTCCGGCGCAGATCCGTGGACCGCCTCGAAAATCGCCTCATGGTTTCCAATGTTCGCGCCGGGAACCACTCCCAGGCCACCCACCATTCCCGCACAGAGATCACTCACAACATCACCATACAGATTCTCAAGCAGAAGGATGTCAAACTGACCAGGGTCCTGAACCAGCTTCATGCAACCCGCATCAATGATCACTTCCTCGTAGGCAATGTTTGGGTAATCGACACGGTGTACCTCTTGGGCACACTCAATAAAGAGACCATCGGTCATCTTCATGATGTTTGCCTTGTGCAGAACTGTGATCTTCTTGCGCTGACGCTGGGTAGCAAAACGAAACGCCCATTTCGCGATCCGGGCACAGGCGATCCTGGTCGCTACCTTCATGCTCATCACAACCCCAGGTGTAACCTCATTCTCGACTCCGCTGTAAAGCCCTTCGGTGTTCTCCCGAATAATGATCAGATCAACGTCCTCAAAGCGGGTTTTGATACCTGGCAAGCTCCTGACAGGCCGCACGGCTGCGTAAAGATCCAGCCTCTTTCTCAGCTGGACATTGACCGAGGCAAACCCCTTCCCAACAGGAGTCGTGCAAGGACCTTTCAAGGCCACCTTATGCTGTCGTATCGCCTCCAGGGTGCTTTCGGGCAAAACATCGGAACCTTCTGTGAGAGCACTGACACCTGCCGTGTGTTCAACCCATTCGATTTGGGCGCCTGCTGCAGCCAGGATTCTCTTCACAGCCTGCGTTATTTCGGGCCCGATCCCATCCCCTGGTAGAAGCACAATCCGATGATTCTTCATAACCTTCTTCCTCGACCTACCTGAAACCGAACACGACTTGCAGCCCAGCGGAACTATCTATCCTCTCGCCCTATTGTAAAATATTAGCGGACAGGTCAACTGAACTGAACGGCCTCGGCCCGCTATTTCCTCGCGATGAAAGATCGATCACAGGTGAGGCGTTTGGGCAATATAGGCAATCGGCTTGCGTAAAGCGGCTACTCATCTTAGATAACAGGGAGATGAAGAAGGAAGAGAGCATAGAAGCAACAGTTGAAGACTCCGCGACGGAGTTGACAGACAAGACTGGTGAGTCCAGTGAGCCTGAGCCGGTTCAGGATTCTGGAATCGTCCTGGCCGGAGAGATGTTACCTCCATCCTTACCAATTCTTCCGGTAAGGCCCCGTCCATTCTTTCCTGGAATTCACATTCCTCTCCAGATCGGAGAACACCAGTTGGATATTGTGAACTGGACTCTTGAATCACCCCACCGAACCTTGGGTCTGTTGTTCGTCAAGAGTTCGGACGAGGAAGACTCCCCTGAGAACCTTCACACCGTTGGAGTGGCAGCTAAAATCCTGAAGGCATTCAAAGATGAAGATGGCACGGGACACATCCTGATTGGCTGTCTGGAGCGTTTTACTGTTCACGACTTTAAAGAGACCGAAGTCGGTGTTTTTGCAGAGGTCGAGTATCACCCTGCGCTTCCAACATCGGCTGACGAGGAGCTCAAGGCCTATTCGATGGCTGTAATAACAGCTCTCAAAGAGCTCATGAAGACCAGTCCTCTTCAATCGGAAGCGATCAAGCTCTTCCTAACCCACTCATCTATGGAAGACCCGGGGAGATTGGCAGACTTTTCTTCCAGTCTGACAACGGCAGACGGCCAGGAATTGCAGCAGATTCTTGCTGAATTCGACCTCCGGAACCGGCTCGACAAGACCTTGGTGCTGCTCAGAAAAGAGCTGGAACTCTCCCGGCTCCAACAGAAGATCACAAAGCAGATCGAGGAGCGGATGTCGGCCCAGCAGCGTGAGTTCTTCCTGCGAGAGCAACTCAAGGCCATCAAGAAAGAACTGGGATTGGAAAAAGAAGGGAAGACGGCCGAGATCGAGAAGTTCGAGAGGCGGTTACGGCACCTCAAATTAAATGATGAAGCACTGAAGGCGGTTGAGGACGAAATGCAGAAGCTTTCGATTCTCGAACCGGCCTCGCCCGAGTACTCGGTCACTCACAACTACCTGGACTGGTTAACGATTTTGCCGTGGGGCAAACAGAGTAAAGACAACTTCAACCTGGACCGTGCCCGCAAGATCCTTGACCGCGATCACTACGGATTGGAGGACGTTAAGGAGCGCATCCTCGAATTCATTGCCGTAGGCAGTATGAAAGGGGATATCGCTGGATCGATTCTCTGTCTGGTGGGACCTCCGGGAGTAGGAAAGACCTCTGTAGGCATGAGCATCGCCGATGCCATTGGACGTAAGTTCTATCGATTCTCATTGGGCGGAATGCGGGACGAGGGCGAAATCAAAGGACATCGCCGTACTTACATCGGTGCGATGCCGGGTAAGTTCATTCAAGCGCTGAAGACAGCGGGAACCTCCAATCCCGTTATCATGCTGGATGAGATTGACAAAATCGGGGCCTCCTTTCGGGGAGATCCGGCGTCGGCTCTGCTGGAAGTTCTGGACCTGGAGCAGAACCAGGCCTTTCGAGATCATTACCTCGACGTGCCTTTTGACCTGTCAAACGTTTTGTTCGTGACTACTGCAAACCAGATTGACACTATCCCGGGTCCGCTGCTGGATCGCATGGAAGTCATCCGGCTTTCAGGCTACATCCGGGAAGAGAAAGTCGAGATAGCTCGCAGATACCTCATTCCAAAGGCTCTTCGTCGACATGGCCTTACCAGAAGCCAGGTGACCATCTATAAATCTGCGTTAACCACGATGATAGACGGCTATGCGCGTGAAGCCGGCGTACGTAACCTGGAGAAACTGATCCGCAGGATTATGCGGAAAGCAGCTATGCTTTTTGCGACACCATCTCAGACGCAGAAGCGAGTTACGGTTAAGAAAGGCAAACTGGATGAGTACCTTGGAAAGCCCGTTTTCACCGATGAAGAACTCCTGGAAGGTAAGCCGGGTATCGTAACAGGCCTGGCCTGGACGAGTCTGGGCGGTGCTACGCTCCAGATCGAAGCCACGGCCGTGGGAAGTAAGCAGAAGGGGTTCAAGCAGACCGGTCAGCTTGGGAATGTGATGGTCGAAAGTTCCGAGATCGCCTATTCCTATGTGAGGGCAAACGTAGAGCAGTTCGGAGGAACACTTGACTTCTTTGACACTCGATTCATTCACCTGCACGTTCCTGCCGGAGCCTCGCCGAAAGATGGACCGTCAGCAGGAATCACCATGGCGACGGCCCTGATCTCGATGATGGTTCAGAAGAAGGCCCGGAGCAAACTGGGTATGACCGGCGAACTGACGCTCACCGGCCGGGTACTCCCCATTGGAGGCGTCAAGGAGAAGGTCATTGCCTCTCGTCGGGCGGGGCTCAAGACACTGATCTTCCCTGGAGCGAATCGCAACGACGTGGATGAATTGCCCGATTATCTGCGAGACGGGATCACCTTTCTGTTCGCAAATGAGTTCGGTGAAGTCTTTCAGTGGGCCTTCAAGCGGTGAGAACAAAATAGTTGATAGATTTCACATATACCCTCCAAACAATCGTTTCCCTCTCCGATTCTCTCGAAAAGTACTTTCAATCGCTGTACAAGTAGCAGTAGGATAGAGATAGAAAGAGGAGGGTCTTATGCCAAAGCAGAGCCGTCGTCGTTCCCGCCTAGAACCTCGAATCCTGATTCTCTTCCTGATCCTTGGAATTCCTCCGTTGGTCATTGGTCACTTACTGCTTGTCAACCGAGCCGAGAGTCGTTTCAAGGAAGTTGTCGGGACCTATTTTGCCCAGAAAGCAGACCGTATACAGACCGACCTCATTGGGCAAGTTGAAGCGGACAGCGTGCAACTCGCGAACCTCGCCTCAGTCCCAGCTATTCAGGAAGTCGTGCGGCAGTCGAACGGCCGAGAACCAGATGAAAAGGACTTTGCCGAGAGCATCCAGCGCATCGAGGAGCAATGGCCGTCCCTGGAACGAGCCAAATCCAAGTTCCTTGCAGGGATACTCGAAAACCCGGCATCTTCTTTTCTGCGTGACCACAATCGCGTGGTCGTT
>JAUWTT010000575.1 GCA_030614585.1 Acidobacteriota bacterium | reverse complement strand
CTGCGCTATACCATCAGGATCGATGATAATCCCTCCGGACATTACGCCCTCTCCCTGCGGCAGATTCTGGGCGAACTCGAGGAACTTGGCTTTACGGTTATCGCAGTCAAGAACTACTGGCCACAGGGAGACGATTATTCGGGCGTCAACACCGTGTTGCGTACTTCAGACGGCCTGCTCTGGGAGTTGCAGTTTCACACCCTGGACTCATTGGCGGCGGAAAAGGAAGGGCACATTCTGTATGAGCGCATGCGGAGGGTCGAGACCCCGGTTGACGAGCAAAGAAGGCTCTTCGACGAGCTCGCAGATCATTGGGACCAGGTTCCAGTGCCCGATCGTGCACTGGAACCTGGTTCACTTCACAAACTGGAGGACATCGAGAAACGACCTCGACCATGACACCGACCCCTGTATCAGCACAACTCCTACTGATTGTTTCACTCTTGTGGCTATGCTATAAACGCCTTCCAAGAGCTGACCAATTTAGGGGGCTGGAAAGATGAAAATTCGTTCGTATTTGACAGTTATTACTTTGCTCGGATTGATCCTGCTCGTGGCTGGCTGTGGCAGAAAGCAGATCCACTTTCATATCGAGCAAACCGAAATTCAATTTGGGGGAAAGTACAGCACACTCAAGCCTCAACAGCAGAAGCTGATCGAAGCGTATACTGCAGAGCTCAATCGAGTTTTCGGGACAGACAGGGTACCCGCGGAGGCTTACAACTCCGTTCCAATTTCCGTCCGCACAACGTTCGAGGCTGTGACTCATGCTCTCATGTCTACTCAACTGACCGACAAAGACGGAGAGAACACGGGTAACGCCTTGGACTTGGTGGAGGCTGTCGAGGATGTGAATGGCCGAGTTCCACATGCCCGTGGAGACCTGCAGTTTAGAGTGTACGTAGTCCTCGTGCCAGGTGCAGTAGACCAGTTGGAAAAGAGCCAGGAGTTCTCCAGAGGACACGACAACACTCACTTTCACATGGGGTTTCCGATTAACTATCGGCTGGACGCTACACCGTCTCTACAGTTTTCCATCTCACGGAACTTTGAGCGAGCCGATATCGATGTAGACTATCGGTCGTCGTCTTTCCCAAAAGTCCTATTTGACGGGCACTTGACTTCGGCCAACTCCGACGTACGTGCTGGAAACAACTACCAGACCCACGTGGGAAGGTGGGAAGGCTTCATGAACTGGTGGGGAGATATTTTCGGATTCCCGACCAGCGCGGCGGGCACCTCCAAACCCTCGGACTCTGATCCCGATTGGGGCATACCTGTCGTGCCCAAGGTGTCGGGAAAGGAACCTCTGGATGCTGCCGTTCGGGACTTTCTGAACACTTGGCTGATCGACCGCAATATAAAACAGGCGATGGCCTATTTCTCGAGAGAGGCCTTTGGTTGCGTCCTCGCGTTTGAGGAAGAAGCTGAAACAAGCGATTTCGCACCGATCAGAGTCTTCCATGAAATGCAGCTGATTAGCAGTGTAGTAGGGTCTCCTACAACCTTGGAATCGGTCACGAAACGGGTCGAGGTAACCTCAACTTCGTTGAAACCGGTGGACCACTCAGATTCGAATCCTTTCGCTCTTTACTCGATTCCTTCCTCTATCGTCAACAACTACTCCTGTCCTGCTGTGAAAGGTTTCCAGCAGATCGATCATGCGGCGGGTCATAAACGGCATTATATGTCTTCGTTCCGTGTCCTCGGCACACCCGGCGAAAGTGAGGAACTCTTCCTCATGTGGGCTAACGAGGCAGGATACTGGAGGATTCACTCCTTTCACTTAGGTCCGCCAGATCACAGCGCTGACGCACCGAGCCTCCGCACCAAGACTGCTGAAATAGATCTAACGTCTCCCCTCCATCCGAGCGGTAATCCGGAGTTGGTCAAAGTAGTGCAGGACTTCTTCTCAAAGTGGTTCATACAACGTGATTTTGAAGCAGTCGAAAACTACTTTGCCATCCATAGTCATGACTGTTCAAACTTGCTCCTTGGTAGCCCTGACGAGGCAGCGCAAACCCCTGATGCGGCCAGTGACAAGATAGTAGAGGGGCTGGAGGAGATCGTTGAAAGCGTTCCGCAGAGTAGCAACCTGGAAGACATGCTGAAAGAGAGCAAACCATGGAATCCAGAGGTCTATGTGATCCAGCATCCTGATCAGAAGGCTTATCTTCTGGCAACTGTTCCTGATTCCGTCTCCGGACCCCTCAGCTGTCAAGAGAGGACCAAGGCGACTCAAATACACGGCACTCTTCCTGATCACAGCGCTGACGTCTATCTAACCGCCTTTCATTTGAAGTCCGGTGTCATCCACCCGCCCATTTTCTTCTTACTTTGGGCGCAGTTAGGAGACTCGTGGAAAGTGGTCTCATTTCATGTTGAGCGGAATTAGTATTTATGAGGAACGGTAACCGAGTCGAGTACTCAAACGATAGTGGAGTTCCCCTCGTTCACTAATTTCGTTGTTAATCACTATATACAAGGACTGAAGCAATGAGAAAGCGCCTACGAAGTTTACCGTTCGCAGTTTCTGATGGAACCCTCTTTTGCCTGTGCGGGGCTGACGCTCGATCAGGTCGAGAACATTCTGGGTCCAGCTCAGACTGCCGTGCAGACCGACCAGGGTGGCCTCAAGGTAATGAAACGAACCTATTCTCACGAGGGCCAGCGCGTGACGGCAAGTTTCGTGGGTGGGGTTCTAGTTGACTACAGCATTTCGCCTGAATGAGGTGTTTCAGCGGCCCAGCGTTCTTTCCCTTTGCGTTCTTGGCGTGAGGAAGGCCTATTTCACGCAAAGGCGCCAAGCCGCAATGGGTTTATAGTCGATTATGAGGACGAGCATCCCCCTTCGCCAAAGCTACGGCGGGACAGGCTGAGCACGATCTGAAAAATCTCAAACCTCAAACCTCAAATCTCAAATCTCAAGCTCCCGATCACCGATAACTATTTACTGCTTCCTACTCACTACCCTTTGTCGCAAGCTTTGTCGTAAACCTTGTCGGTACCTGCAACCGGGGATTTCGACAAAGTTCGCGATTAGGTTCACGACAAAGTCACGAGGGCTTCAGCTAGACCACTTACTCCCCACCGATAACCGATTACCGATTACCGACATCTTCAGTACCTCCAACTCCGAAGGTCCGCCCCGGCAGGAGCAGTCTCGAGAATGCGATCAGCGATTCGCGGAATGAACATCTGGTGATAGCGCAGCCGGGAGATGGCGTTTGGTCTCTCGTGGTCTCCATTCCAGCAGTGTTCCG
>JAUWTT010000128.1 GCA_030614585.1 Acidobacteriota bacterium | reverse complement strand
GACTGCGCCCACTCGAAACTGGACCAGCACTTCATCAGCCGGCTTCCCATTTCCTGCTGATTTCAAGGTCACGTCGAAAAGGCCGGGCGCGCCTTCAATCGCTCCTGTAGTGGCCGATGTATACACTTGGATTCTCGTGTCGGCCTGGACCTGAGTGATCAGCTCATCAACACCCGTCTCTTCAAGTTCCCGATAGGGTGGCCTGGTGGGGATCGATTTATGCTGTTTCGCGAGCCAGCCGCCCAGTTTGGCCGTCTTCTCGACCAATTTGACCTCATATCCGGCTGCAGCGGCTTCCAGAGCCGCGGTGATTCCAGCAAGTCCTCCTCCCACGACGAGGATGCTCTTGTCCAGCTCTTCTTCTGGACGGAAAGGCTCCGAAAAGTCCATCTTCTGGATCTTTGTAATGTACATGCGGAGATAATCCTCCGCCAGCATCTGCGTGTCCTCTTCGCCGGCCGGTTGGCACCAAACCACATGCTCTCGCAGTGCGATCTTCTCCACGATAACGTCCGCGGGAAACTGATGGTCTACGTACCGTCGCGGGGAGATCCCGGCAATAATCACCTTGTTCAGGCTCTGAGCCTCGATGGTCTCGTTGATGGAGTCAATGCCCGGGCCTTCACAGGAATCGACCGTTGTGCAAAAGGGCACGGCGTATTCCTCTGTTGCAACCTTGCTCAGCGCGTCAATGTCAAGGGCATCCCCTATTCCGTAACCAGTGCAAATGAAGACTCCAATCTTGTCTTCCATCGAATCATTCCCCTCTGTTGAGGCATTGAATCGCCTTCAATGCAGCTGCTGTCGAGTCTTTGGTTGTACGGGAAACATCGCACGGTCGCTTGGCACAACCGGCCGCATAGACTCCGTCAATGTTGGTAGTTCCATCGATGAAACCGTAATCGTCATACGTGAGTTCAATCGGGAGTTTGGCTTCGGCTGTATTGGGGACAATTCCGGTCGCTAAAACGACCATGTCGAACGTCTGGTTGAGCCTGTCTCCGGATAGCGTATCCTCAACTCCCAGGATCAGGTCCCTGGTCTCAGGATTCTCACTGATTTCCGCGACCTTGCCTTTAACAAATGAGATATTCGAATCCTCGAGCATGTCGAAATAGAACTTCTCGAGCCGGCCAACGGTACGGATGTCGATGTAAAAGACCGTCGCTTTTGCACTCTCGTTCTTCTCTCGGAGGTATCTTGCCTGCTTCAAAGAAGCCATACAGCAGACAGCCGAACAGTACGGAAGATGGTTCTCATCGCGAGATCCGGCGCACTGGACAAATGCTACATTCTCCGCCACCTTCCCATCAGAAGGTCGTACAATTTCGCCTCCGGTAGGACCACTGCGTGCGGCCAGTCTTTCCATCATGACGTTGGTGAGGACGTTCCGGCACTTCCCAAAGCCTAAATGGTCGAGCTTGGTAGCGTCGTAAGGTTGCCACCCGGTCGCGACCACGACGGCTCCGACTGCGATATCGATCTCCTCCTCCTCCATCCCAAAATCCAGAGCTTCCGGAGGAGATATTTTCTTCAACAACTCTTCGTCAGCTTCGGAAAGGGCTTCTCGATCGAGTACGTGGAGCGGGGGGTAAGCCATATCATGCGGGTAATAGAGCGCCTTTGTGGTATCCATTCCAAAGTTGAAGTCATTGGGTCGCTCCGATTCCAGCTTTTCCGTCACGGAGTCGTCCAGGGAAGAGCGGCCGGTCACATACCTGGGCCTTTTCTTGATTGTTGCCTTGAAGTTGCCGGCAGTGCCTGAGATCTGCTCGACCGTAGACAACGTGTGAATGACAATCCTGGGGTTTTGCCTGATCCTCCGAACGTTGATTTCAAAGCCGCAGGTTGGTGGACACATCTTCGGGAAATACCGGTACGTGCGCATGACTCGTCCGCCAAGATAGGCCTCTTTCTCCACCAGGACGACGCGGTAGCCGACTTCGGCAGCTTCTACTGCCGCAGTTATTCCGGCAATTCCTCCCCCGATAACTAAGATTGGTTTTGCATTAGCATTCATGATGCCGTCTTTCGGGATCGTTTGTGAGGCCGTATGCAGTTTGCGACCAGGCCAGGTGGGTCGAACAGAACATCCGACGACCATGGCAGGATAGATTTGTCCCCACCCAGGGACACCGTCTTGTCGGTACTACGAGAACCTGTCAAGTCTAGCAATCGCCTCAATTGAACTAACAGCATTCACTTCGCATCGCAGACGCATTCCCAAATAAAACCACCGGGAGGATGCTTTTTGCGAAGCCCGTTTGAAGCCATCGGATGTGCCCCCGTTTGAAGTGCCCTTTTGCCTGACGATCGACAACCCGATTCGACAGACCTCAACCCAAGATCTGAATATCATCTGCAATTTCGCAAGTCAAGCTCTATTTGTGTTTAGGTTGCTGATTTGGTAAATACAGCCGCGTTTATCTCGTTAAGAGAACCCAGGCTCAACGGTCTGCGCAAGGTTCTGTCTGGCGATGGGGACCCGCTGCCCCGCAGTAGCCACTTTGTGGGGAGTACGGCTAGCGGTGGGATGAAGCAATCTCACGGACCGCGGCCAACGCAACGCTGATGTCTTCCTCAGTGTTAGATGGACCGACACTGAAGCGCACGGTGCCACGGGGAGCGGTTCCCATGTGTTCGTGGATAAGGGGAGCGCAGTGAAGCCCGGTGCGGCACGCGACGCAGTAGTCAACGTCCAGAAACGTTCCGACATCCGAAGGGTCCCAGCCGTCTATCGTGAAACTGAGGACCGGGAGGCGGTTGTCGAGCTTCACCGTCCCGTGCAGGTGGACTCCTGATATGTCCTGTAAACCTTCCTGAAGCTTGGTGAAAAGGGCCATTTCATGACGATAGATATTCTCGATTCCTTCCTCGGCCAGGTAATCCTGGGCCAAATAAAGGGCCGAGATTCCCAGAAGGTTGAGTGTGCCGACTTCGAGTCGGTATGGGTATTCTTCTAAATGGAAAGGATGGGCGGATCGGACACCGGTGCCTCCGTAACGCGTTGGTTCAACCGTCACTCCTTCCCGAACATAGAGGCCTCCAATCCCGGTCGGAGCGAGCAGGGACTTGTGTCCGGTGAAGGCGAGAGCGTCCACATGGAGCGACTGCATGTTGATGGGAACCAAGCCTGCGGTCTGAGCTACATCAATGACAAAAAGCAGGCCGTGTTCGCGGCAGAACTCTCCAATCTCGGCAATCGGCTGGACAGCTCCAATTACATTTGAAGCGTGATTTACGACCACTAAGGTCGTGTTCGGCTTCAAGAAGCGACCGAATTCATCCGGGTCGAGAATGCAGTGGTCCCCACAGGGTACATAGTCGACCTCGATGGTCCCCTTTTCCCGAAGATGATTGAGTGGGCGGATAACGGAATTGTGCTCGAGAACCGTGGAAATCACATGATCTCCGGGACGGACAAGCCCCTGTATCAGAATGTTTAAGGCATCGGATGCATTACTGGTGAAGCAGAGACGGTTGGGATCGGTACCTCCGAAGAACTCCGTCAGCTTCTTTCGCGTGGAGTCAACTAAACCCCCGCCTACCAGACAAAGGTCGTATCCTGATCTCCCAGGGTTAACGCCGAACTGAAGATAGAGTTCCACCATCCGTTCAAGAACTCGCTTCGGCTTCGGGTAGACCGTCGCAGCACTGTCCAGATAATGTACCTTCGCTTGATCGAGAGTCAGGTCCATCGAACCTCCTTCTACAATCGGTGATGTCTTCAAAGACCCCAACGATCTTCGGTTGTTAACCAGCCCATTGAATGACCAGACCGAGACAGAAACCGAAATCTAATTCTTCAGAGTCTCCGAAGTCAAGGAAGTACGGAC
Source organism: Acidobacteriota bacterium (assembly GCA_030614585.1). Lineage (GTDB taxonomy): Bacteria > Acidobacteriota > UBA6911 > RPQK01 > JAPXNP01 > JAUWTT01. The sequence goes on along the minus strand of JAUWTT010000128.1, from coordinate 5,117 downwards.
CAAGTGTTTTTTTCTCAGGCAACGGGCCCGGGAGTCGGTAGGCTATTCGAGAAATGCCGGTCGAGGGCTGACGTTCGCCAGTACCGTGGAGGGGAGGTGAGACTGGCGTTTCTTATCGAAAGTCCTCGACCGGACATCTTTGGAAAGTGGGGCCAAGTGCAAGACGTTCCCCAACGAGGGCACCCTGAAAAGGATCCGGGCTGCAGCGATTTGCGCAATAATGGGCAAACACAGTGTGGGGAACTCATGAAGAGCTGCCGGCACCGGGGGGTGTGGCCGCAGCATCTTCTCAGCTGCACTTTCCGATAGGAAGAGATCGAGATCCAAAAAATGCTCCATTGCCTAATGCTTACTTACGGACATGCTGCCCTGGATCGAACACCAGTCGGCAGCAGCCCAAGTTAATGGCCCTTCGCGATTCGGTCATTGCAGCCGGCGCAACACTGTAAAGGACTGCCTTTCCGTCTCGGTCTGCGACAACCAACTCAGCTTCACGGAGTACCTTCAGATGGTGAGAGAGGAGGCTCTGCTCGACCCCGAGCGCATCAACCAGAGTTCCAACATGGGATGGTTGCTCCATCAGATATTCCATTACAGCAAGCCGAGTCCGGTCGGATAGCACCTTCAACTTGTCTGCACAGGTTAATTCTTTTGCCACAATCGATAATGCTCTAAATAGTATTCATATGAAACACTATTCATATTATAGACCTTCTGACGTTAGAATACAAATTTTGATTGCCTTTCTCCGATTTCAGAACAGGCCGGCGGGGGTTCAGTTTCAACAACCGTGAGATGCGGAAACCGTCACCGCGCTACCTTAGTGAAGTTCGGACGGGAGTCAGGCCTATTCAGGCGAACTCCCGTCCGGCAACTATCTCAGCTTCCTGACCGGTAGTGCTGCATCAAAATCGCGGCTACTTCGGGCCGGGAGAATTCCCCTGGCAGCGTTTCTCCACGCGAGAGCATTTCGCGTACTTTCGTTCCGGAGAGAAAAACATAGTCTTCTTTGCCGTGATCCGGGTGGTCCCGCATCATGACGACCTTGTTCAGTTTCTTGGAATACGCTGTGTGATCGGCTTCGAATATCTCGATATCAAGGGCGTTCTCTGGAACTTCATCATGGAAGATGGTCTGAGCGTCAAAGGGGCCGTAGTATGCTCCGACCCCTGCGTGGTCACGACCGACGATCAGGTGAGTACACCCTGAATTCTGTCGAAACACCGCGTGCAATACAGCCTCGCGCGGTCCGGCATAGAGCATGTCAAATCCGTAGCCGGTAACCAAAACGGTGTTTGGTGGGAAATACACCTCGACCATTTTCCGAATGGCCGCGTCTCGGACGTCGGCAGGTATGTCCCCCTCTTTCAGTTTTCCCAGCAGCATATGGATCAAGATCCCGTCAGCGTCGACAGCCTCATAGGCCATCCTGCATAACTCTTCATGAGCACGGTGCATCGGGTTACGGGTCTGGAAAGCGACGACCTTTTCCCAGCCCAGGTCGGTCATCTCCGCCCGTATCTGGTCAGCGGTCCGAAAAGTTCCAGGAAAGTCAGTTTTGAAGTACGAGAAGTTCAAAACCTGGATCGGGCCCGAGATACAAGTTCTTCCAGATCCGTTGAAGGCGTCTACTCCGGGATGATCCGGGTCAGTGGTCTGGAAAACCTTTTCGGTCATCAGCTGCATGTCTGCTTCGCTGAATTCTTCGATGGCCTCGATATCCTGCACAGCCAGCACCGGGTTGCCATCGACGTTGGGGTCGCGAAGCGCGATTCGGGTTGCGCCCTCGATACCCGAAGCATTCTCAACCATGTTTAGAATGGGCACTGGCCAAAAAAGGCCCGAGGTTGTCGTCATTCGTTCTGCTACGCCGAGGGCGTCGGCTTTGTTCATGAAGCCCGTGAGTGGGTTAAAGTAGCCGCTTCCCAGCATGACGGCATTGGCGGCCGCGGCAGAGCTGACAACGATCGAAGGGAGTTGTTCAGCTTCCTTCTGGAGTTCGAGTCGTTTGGCTTCATCCGCAACAAAAAGCGGGTTCAGTGTTTCCGATCCATGATGTTTGATCATGACTGAGTAATCCTCTCTCTAGTGTTTCAATGGGAACTGTGTTTTGGTTTATCTGTGGGTCAACGTCGAGAATGCGTTCTCAAACGGTTTAACCGTAGGGGTACATCCCCTTTTTCAACTCTCCCAACTGTTCGAGAAGGTGGTCGTGCTTCTTCTCATCAGTCAGAAGATAGTCCAGTAGCTGTTTGTGAATCGGCGTCCAAGCTCTATCTTTCAGAGTCTGAGCGATCTCTATAACATGCTTCTCCGTCTCATCATGCTCCTCGACCTTGTCCCAGACTTCACCAATCTCCTCAGGGGTAAGTGTGACAGACTCGCGCGTGAGACTGTCGATAATGACCTGCTGGACCCTGTGATGCATTAGCGAGTCCTGCCGGATAATCTCCATGATTATCCGGATAAAGGGATTTGAGGTCTGCTCCATGATTTCCGCAGTCTGCTCCATGGCCTTGCGTTCAATGGCCTGCCATTCCCGCAATGAATCAATCATCTCTTCTACACGTCCCGGCCCCTTGGTCCTCGTCATTTCTTCCTCCCATCAACACTTCTAAGCTTGATCACTTCTGCTTCAACCAAGCTCGAAAAACGTAACAATGCATTGAACGTAGATCTCACGGAAGCAAGTTGAGGGCCAGTCACCATGGTTCCGTATTGAATTGGCTGTCATGGTTCCTCTGGCTTTACAGCTGAGACAAGCTAAATACAGGCGTTGATCGTGGGGCATTTAGCCCGAAACCTTGGGGCAAGTCACCCGAGGTTCAAGACCTGCGTTACTGGAGGTTCAGATCTACGCGGAAGGAAAGCGTCCCGGGATGGAGCGGGTGGAAGGGACCGGCTCGAACGGAGTTCAGACCATAGCTGGGAACGGTCCTAGCTATCGGTGGCAAGCACATTGCTTCCACTTTATGGAACGAATTTCGCTACCGGGATTCCAGATTGGGAAATCGGTCGGAATCGTCTTGGAAAATGTTGTGGATATCCCTGGTTGGAAGATGGGAGAAAGGGCAAGTTCATGGGTCTTCTGAAGAAAGGCAAGAAGAAACGTTCTATGGCACGGATGTCGGCTCGACGTGGAGCCGGTGAGATATCAGCCGTAAGACCGCAATACGTAGAGAAACCGCCACCGTGCAACACGCATTGTCCAAGTGGGAACGATATCCGCGGTTGGTTGACGGTAATCGCACAGCGGGAGAAATTGGGGATTTCTCTCGACGAGGCGATGGAAAAAGCCTGGAACCTGGAAGTCGAAACGAACCCGTTTCCTGCAATCATGGGCCGGATTTGCCCTCATCCGTGCGAAGGAGAATGTAACCGGAACGAAAAAGATGGGGCCGTCGCCATCAACTCAGTGGAAAGAACAATCGGAGACTGGGCGATAGAACATGCCCTGGAACTTCCGCGTCTTGAGAATAGTGGGCCCTACCAGGAAAAGGTAGCGGTTGTGGGCTCAGGCCCATCTGGACTGTCTTGCGCCTATCAACTGGCCCGACGCGGTTACAAGGTTGACGTCTACGAAGCATTTGAGAAGGCAGGTGGAATGCTTCGATACGGGATACCCCAGTATCGGTTACCGCGTGAAGTGATCGATGCTGAAGTCAATCGGATCGCCGCCCTGGGCGTTGAGATGAAATTCAACACCGCGGTCGGCAAGGATGTGATGCTTGAACAGCTGCAGAAAGACTACGACGCAGTCTTCGTCGGAATCGGCGCCCATAAGGGGAAGACCATGGGGATTCCGGGAGAAGATGGCCCCGGGGTCTACACCGGAACCGAGTTTCTCAACAAGATCAATTCAGACGAAGCGGTAGAGGTTGGAAAGAAAGTCGTTGTGGTTGGGGGAGGTGACACGGCAATAGATGCTGCCCGAGTCTCTCTGCGTCTGAGTTCCGACGTCGCCGGGATGTCGAGGCGTATGGGCGCGGAGGTCACGATCCTCTATCGCCGCACCCGAACAGAAATGCCGGCGATCGCGCGGGAAATTGAGGAGGCGTACGAAGAAGGAATCAAACTCGAGTTTCTGGCGGCGCCAATCAAGATTGAACGCGACGACTCCGGGAAGATTGCGAAGTTGCACGTCCAGAGGATGGAACTGGGCGAACCTGATGATTCGGGACGGCGCCGCCCGGTCCCGATTGAGGGAGACGTATACGAAATGGAAGCGGAGACGATGATCATGGCTGTCAGCCAGCAGCCTGACTGGTCTCAGTTGGGTGGTCTGGTGCAACCGGGGTCATGGCTCGAGACCGACGAATGGGGCCGCACCAGCCTTGAAGATGTCTGGTCGGGCGGCGACGCTCTCGTTCTGGGGCTCGCCACGATATCCATAGGGCAGGGATGTAAAGCAGCCGAGAGCATTCATGCGAAACTCCGTGGCACTGAAGCGATTGGCTCAAACGGGACCCCGGTCATCAAGCCAGACCGCATTAAGCTCGACTGGTATAGCCCTCAGCCGCCTGCGAAGAGACAGATTCTTGCCGCAGAAGAAAGACTGGCCAGGCCGCAGGAGGAAGCCGATCGCGGCATTACCATCGAAGAGACTTTGGAAGAAGTTACTCGATGTTTCAGCTGTGGGAAATGTTTCGGCTGTGAGAACTGCTGGATGTATTGCCAGAGCAGCTGCTTCACAAAAGCTCAAAGTCTCGACAAGGGATATTACTACGACCTGGACATTTCGCTCTGTGACGGTTGTAAGAAGTGCGCGGAGGAGTGCCCCTGCGGGTATATTGATCTGATTTAAGGGCTGGGGCTGGGAACTGGGGGCTGGGATCTGAGGGCCAGAGAGTAGCGTGCCAGTGAGTAGTAGTAAGTAGTTAATGGTGGTCGCCTGTCCTGCGTAGCTTTAGCGAAGGAGGGCCTGCCCTCCATAGCTTTAGCGAAGGAGGGTGCCCGTAATCGTGTTCAAAAACCGCCCTCGGATTCGCGGACTTCATTACCTCGTTAGCGTCTTGGCGCCTGGGCGTGAAACGGATTTCCTCTCACGCCAGGGCGCAAAGGACGCCAAGCGAAGGGAGAGAAATACAATATCGCCCTCTTTAACACTTGCAGGTACG
>JAUWTT010000546.1 GCA_030614585.1 Acidobacteriota bacterium | reverse complement strand
GACAGCCATTTTGGATTCATTCGAGCGGAATGATGGTGATCGACAGGCGACAGCGGAAGAACTCGGGATCAGTCTCCGGACGCTTCAATACCGCCTGAAAGAATATGGTCTGACGCGCCCGTAAGCTCGGCGGCAAGATCCGTGAATCGCAGCCGGCGAGCCCGGTCTGTCTCGATCAGAAGATCAACTTGTCCTTGAAATCTCTAATTGATTATTTGATATTTCAAGGTATCAGAGAATCAACCTGTCCCTTTCTCACTTTCTCCAGAGCAGAGAATCAACCTGTCCCTTTTGGGGATTCCTTTTGGATTCTCTTGTACCCTCGAGTTCTTTGCGCCTTGGCGTGAGACGAATTGATTTCACGCCAAGAGCGCCAAGTTCGTTAAGGTCTTGGGGCGTGACGGACTAAGCAGCTCGACGAGATCCTTTCTGTCCCGGATGCCCCCTGAAAGAAATGGTGCGAGAGGGGGGACTCGAACCCCCACGGGCTTTCACCCACCAGATCCTAAATCTAGCTAACCTTACTTCACAACTAGCGACAACTAGCCACAATAGGCAACAATTCATAACACTTAGCGGGATCTCCACCTATCCCGTATTTCACAACGAAGCACAACGAGTAACAATACGTAACAACCTGACCGGGACGATTCCGGGACTACCTATTTACCTCAAATCGGGTCATGCAGATTTACAGAGTCTGGCAGCGTGGCCAATTTCCGAAAAAACGGGGTGATTCTGGGCGAAACCGGGACGATTCCGGGACTACCTCCGGGACTACCTTTTTCGCAAAGCACAGGAGCGATCTTGGCGCACGATCTACGAATTGACGAAGCCGGATGGGTGAGAGACTCCTCCATCAGCCAACGCCGACAAAAGCGGGAAGCAAGGCCCCTTGCCAACATTAGGGTTCCAACGTATCAGGGGATGTCAGATTCAGGGTTAGCCTTTGCAATACCTAGGTGGGCGAAGGTCGGGGAGGAGGACCTCCGCCCTGACCGCTGGTGATCGACCGGCGGCACCTGGGCAGGCTTGAATGTGCGCTTTGATTATATACCCGGCAGGCCTCCCTTTGGGGTGATCGGCCTGGCCATCGAAAAAGGCACGATCAATCCCAACATCAACGAGGCTAAAGAAAGGCTCATAGGCGAACGTGACGAGAACACACAGCGTAAAGCTTTCACGCCGGAAGAGGCCGTGTTGATCGGGGAGAGGGTGGAAGCTCTGGAACAGCCGGAAGCAGAGAAGAGGCAGCGAGCCTCAACTTCAAAAGCTGGGAAGGCTGGGGGCAGAGGACGTCCGAAGAATAGCGTGAGGGTAAGTTGCCCCCACGCTAAAAAAGAGGATGGGCGCACCACCGCCAAAGCCGCTGCTGCCGTTTTCTCAATAGACGGGATCAAAACTGTGCATGATCTCACTCCCGATTCTTTTCCCGCAGTAGCTCGCCGAGCCGGTCAATATTCTGTTGCCGCAGCAGTTCAACCCGCTGCCGGCTCTTCTTTAGCTGCTCATCTCGTTCCAAGCAGAGACCTTCCCAATGTCGAGCGTGGTTGCGCGCAATGAAGAAAAGACACCAACCAACTATGGCCAGTGCCAGTAAAATCCATTCGAGCAATGTCCATGTCATGCTCTTACTCCTTCACGACAGACGCCCTGGCTTTGGAAAGTGGCACCTCGATCAGCAAGAGGTTGAATTCTTTTCCAAGGCTCAAATCCATCCCTCAACTTCTCGAGAGGTTCCGGATATCCCCCTGTAGAAGGCTTTCTCTTGAGCGTAGGATCGTTTTCTCGATGAAACCCCTACCCCTATCCTCGAGACGAAGATCGCCTCTTTACGGCCCTCCAAAACGCATCTTATCAACCCACGAAGCCGGTCCGTGAATTGAAGCGTCTGCCGCCGGCGGTTATCCGGACATCCGGCAGGATACCGATGTTACCTCAACCCGGATAATTCAAACCACCAGGGGCACCAAGGTGAACCCTTGATGCTTGGGTGGTGAGTTTATGAATTGTCCCGGCTAGAATGTGACGACTCTGTCATGGTTGGTAATCGCGTCAACGGTATCCTTCATATCCACGGATCTACCGACTAGTATCTTGTCCACTCTGTCTAAATAGTTGAGACAGGTCGTACAACTTACGACCTCGGTTCCTTGTTTTTCCAGCGTCTTGAGGCTGTCAACAATGGGTGAACCTTCAGTGGTCAAAAAGATGCCGGAATTGATGAAGATCACTTGGGCCGGCACGCGCTCCGAGTCCGACAGGACCTTGAAGAAGCTCTCAGCCAACTTTCCTCCGAGGTCTGGTTCACCCTCTCCAAGGGTCGCTGAAGTAATGACGAGCACGAACTCCTTGTTTATTTCCATGAATCGATTCCTGACGTCGATACCCAAGCCTAACCCCAGGCTGAAGTGCTGGAGGCCCGTCACAGCGGACTTCACTTGATCCTGGTGTTCCATTTCCGGCTTTTCATGATCTCGATCAACTGCTGTGGCGCGATATGGTCGAGATAGAGACTCGTGGTGGCCAAACTCGAATGGCCCAGCTGAGCCTGGATCACGTTGACCGGGAGGCCTTCTCGGGCGAGTTGGGCGGCGTGACTATGCCGGAGTCCATGAGGATGGACCCGTTTTTCGATGCCGGCTTTCTTAGCCAAACGTTTGAAGAGAGCTCTGACGTAAGCAGCTTCCAGTGGTTTGCCCTTGAGAGTACAAAGCAGTAGGGCGTGACCGTTGATACATCTGCGCTTGCGTTCGTCCATCCAGCGTTGAATGACGGCGAAAGAAGCAGGATCCAGGCCGACAGTTCGGGCCTTCGAGCCCTTTCCTTCCAGGACTCGGATACTTCCGGCATCGGCATCCAGATCCTTCGGTTTCAAGGCGAGCGCTTCGGAGATTCGAAGGCCGGCCCGATAGAGCAGGACGATCAGGGCGCGGTTGCGAATTGCGGTCGGAGCTCGGGATGAGCAAGCCTCGATCAAGGCGTCGACTTCCGAATCGGTGAGGACTTCGACCGGGAATCGTTTCCCTTTGTTGGATCGGTCCATCATTTCGGTCCTTTCTTGCTTCGAGTTACGCTTCTGCGTATTAGCGTAATCATATAGCACCATTTCGGGACCGTCAAGGAAAAGCGTAACTATTTGGGCAAAAGAGTGACCAGCAGGACCCGCTATGTCCCGGAGTGATCCGTGACTACTTCGCGGCGATCTTAGCCAGGGGGCGGCTTAAGGGGATCGCTTCAAGGATCGGATGAGGTTGAATTCGTAAAAGCAGGGTTATGAGTGTAACTGCGAGTGTCACCCCTCCAGTTGATATACTGCACAGTGTACAAAAGTATTAGAGTGAAACGTGTTTTGAGTGTGAAGTCACGACATCGGATTCGGTGAAGGCGTCACATTGAGAAACATAGGAGGCGTCTTCGCGGACGCCTTTTTTTGTGTCTGAAACTGGAAGGAGAAATGAAATGGAGCCCAGGCTTATGAACGTGAGAGAAGCGGCAGTCTTTCTCGG
>JAUWTT010000083.1 GCA_030614585.1 Acidobacteriota bacterium | reverse complement strand
CTTCACCTTCGACAAGAGTCATGACACATTTGCTGAAACTGTCGAGAGGATGCCGGTCAAATATGGCAAGATCCGCATCTTTACCAACTTCGATGGATCCACACCTCGAATCGATTTCCAGCGCTCGAGCTGCGTTGATGGTGATCATCGCAAGAGCCTGGTCTTCACTGACTCCACTGTACTTCACCACCTTCGCAGCTTCACCATTCAATCTCCGAATAACATCACCGCTATCGCTGATGATTACAACGTTGATCCCTTCTTCAGCGAGCATCCCAGCCTGATAAGGGATTGCATCATAAGCTTCGTGCTTGTACCCCCACCAATCCGTATGGGTTAGAACGTTGATTCCCTTTCCCGCAATCCTGTCACGGACCTTGTAGGCCTCGAGGGCATGACTCAGGCAGGTAAGCGGCAATTCAAACTCCTCCGCAATCTCCAACAAAGTGACGATCTCGGAAGCAACATAACAGTGGCAATCAATGGCAATTTCACCAGCAAGGACCTTAGCCAGGGTCTCGAGTTCCAAATCCCGTTTTGGCTCAAGCAGGTTCTCACCTTCTGCCACCCGATTTCGATACCTCGCCCATTTCCCCTGGTACTGCCGGGCATCTGTGAGCTTCTGCCGAAGCAGAGCAAAAATCCCCAAACGCGTTGAAGGCATCTTGTTGCGCCGCCCGTAGACCCGCTTCGGGTTCTCGCCCAAAGCCATCTTTATCTGCTGACGGACACCTGGAATCAACATCTCCGCGAGCGGCCGATTATATTTGAGCTTGACTGTAGCGTTTACTCCTCCAATCACGTTGGCAGAACCGTGCATCAACTTGGCAGCCGTCACCCCACCAGCGAGGGCACAATAGATTCCATAATCATCTGGCGAGATCGCGTCAGTCATTCGCACCTGGGGCGTCACAGGAGAAGTAGCCTCATTGATGTCCCCGTTCAAGGCAAGATGACTGTGAGCGTCGATGATCCCAGGCATCACATACTTGCCTTTTGCGTCGATCTCGCGGGCACCCTCTGGAACTTCCAGGCCGGCGCCCAGCGCGGCTATCTTTCCGTCTCGAACCAGGATGTCTCCCGCCTCAAGCGTTCCATTCGTAATCGTGAGCACCGTCCCACCCTTGATCACAAGCGTTCCACCAGAAACTTGGCCGCTCAGGGTAACGAGAACCACTGTCGCAAAGAAGCTGAAAAATATAGTTGTTTTTAACCTTGGCAACATAGCAACCGAATCATATTGCAAGCGATGTCGCCCGGCAAGGGGGAATTTGGGAACTGGGGTCTTGGGTCTTGGGTCTTGGGTCTTGGGTCTTGGGTCTTGGGTCTTGGGTCTTGGGTCTTGGGTCTTGGGTCTTGTAAGGATCCTCCTCCTTTTTGTGTGAGGCTTGTCAAGTCAAGAAACGAAGAAAATCCGAATTCCGATGCTTCCTCCCTTACCTTTGCGTCCTTTGCGTGAGGTAAATACATTTCGCGCAGAATTCGCCAAGTTCGGGAAAGCCCTATTCGATTACGAGCACGAGCACGAGCACGAGCACGAGTGAAAATACCCCCCCCGGGTCCCCGATCACCGATTACCCGTTCACCGATCACCCTCCCCTCAGGGAACCGCCCAGTTGCCATCACGCACCTCGAGTTGAGTATCGTCGAGGTAAACAGCCCTACCCGCACCTCCTGCGCGGAAATCGGTGACTATGTCAACGTGCTGGGCCGAACGATTCAAGATTCCGGCTTTGGCCAACTCGTCACATTTCTCTCTTCCGTAAGCTGAGGCCGGATCCTCAACGTAACATTCCGGATAGCTCGCACCAATCGCAATGTGAAGTGTTCCCCCCACCTTCTCGACGAAGAGTGGGTGCCGCAAAACTTTACTGATGCCTGCGTTCGTTCCAAGCGCAACTTCACCCAGGCGCCGTGATCCATCGTCGGTCTCGATCACATTTGCCAGAGCATCTCCGCCTGCTTGCGCCGAGTACTCCTTGATCACGCCACCTTCAAATCGCAAGTAGATGCCGCGGATTGTTGTTCCACCCTGGAACACTGGAAGATCGACGAATATCTCGCCCACCGGTGAACGAGCATCAGGGCTCGTGAAGACTTCTCCATCAGGTAGATTCCTCTTCCCGGTGCACTTGATCACATTGTGATCCGAGATGTTGATCGACAGCTCGAGCATCCTGCCGGTCCGAGGGTCTTCGGTAACAATCCGGATGATTCGGCTCTCGGACATCACTTGATAAATCGGTTCCTCTACATCCTCGAGCAAACGCGGGTCAAAGGTCGAAGCCGACACGATCACATCCGTATACTCTTCCAGACTCATTTCTTCCAGATCTGCAAACCCCTGGGTGGGGTAGAGCGTAATCACCCAGGGCTTAAGCAGCCTGATCGTCTTGTAGGGTTCGTCCACTCTCATCAGTGCAGAAGCTGTTTCCTCGGGGAGACCCTCGAACAACTCCGGTGACTCAGCCCCCATCACTTCCACATACTTAGTCATCGCCTGATACCGGGTCTGTTGCCATTCGGGAACTCGCTGGATCTGTTCCACCGTGCCATGGCGAGCGATTGAGGCGCCCCAGATCTTGCCCCGATCATTGTCTGGGGGCACGAGACAGACATCGGCGATCGCTCCGGCCGCGAAAACCTTGTCCTGAAGCACAGACATCAGCGGCCAACCGATCCTCTCCCCTTTTATCATCACTACATCTTCAGGACCTACACCGTCAATCGAATGATCCAAAAGATAATCCGCCCAAGTTTCGAGATCCTCACGTCTGATCTCAACGCTCATCATGCTTCTCCTTTCTTGCCCGTATGCGAAGCTTGGTTTGGATGTTCTACCTTCGCCCGTTTTGCGTCCAGATACACGGCTATGCCCAAGCCGACAAAAACAACAATACCGAGCCAATTTCCGGCCCAGCCGTCATTCTGGAAGTCATAAAGCTGCCAGTCGGTCCACTCCTGGAGAAGGTCTGTTACGCCTTTGAACACCCCGGCTAAGGCACCTCCTGCTATCAGCCCGGAGGCCACGAGGGTACCACGGTCGTTCCGTGCTTTTCGTAATACCTCGTTTCCCTGTCCGGACCGCCGTACGAACCACGCGACAACAGCCCCAGCCAAAATCGGCGAATTGAGCTCAAGGGGGAGATACATCCCCAGAGCGAATGCGAGAGCGGAAACTCCCGTCATCTCAACCAGGACTGCAATCACGGCTCCCAACCCGTACAAGAACCATGGGGCCTCAACTGCTCCAAGCGTTGACCGGACTACGGCCGCCATGGCGTTCGCTTGCGGAGCAGGCATCGGATCAGGATGTAGGGGCGTTGCTATATATCCCTGAGTGTGAGCAAAGAGGAACATTACAGCCGTTACGGTAACTGCAGCTAAAGCACTTCCCGCAATCAGTGATACCTGTATTTTTTTCGGCGTTCCACCCACCCAGTAACCTAACTTCAGCAGAGTGACCATAGATCCTGTCATCGACAACGCGGTACAAACTACGCCTCCCACTAACAAGGTGGCCAACATCCCTTCCGGGCCGGCCATGCCGAGGCCCTGTCCGAGTACAACGGCCGCTATTATCAGAGTGGTCAACGTCATACCAGAGACCGGGGTGATGGAAATGATCGCTATCGCCCAGGCGGAGACGGCAGCAAAAAGAGCAGATATGACCAGTGTCAGCAGCAAAGCCGCCAGTGTTTTGGCCGTGGCTGCAGGCTGTCCTGAGAAGACAACGAGCCGGAAGTAGAGGCCGATGGCAATCGAAGTCAGCAAGAGGATTCCAGCTACGTTGGCCATCGGGATATCCGATTCGGTACGAACGGGTTTAACGCTGGATACTCCAGTGCCGAGTCGTTTCAGCTCCCCAAACACCTGGCCGATCGCCTGAAACATCACGGGGCTCATTTTGAGAATGGAGATGACACCGGCAGCAAAAATGCCCCCGATCCCGATTAACCGAACATACTCGAAGAAAATGTCCTCGGCTCCGAGCCCTCCTATTGGTGGAAGGCCTGGAAACAGCCCCGCAGGCACCTGAGAACCGATCTCTGCAAAGATCGGCACCAGCACCCAGTAAGACAGCAGAGATCCCGCGCAGATGATCGCAGCGTAGCGGACTCCGATGATGTAACCCAACCCAAGCACCGCGGCGGATGTGTTAAGGGTGAATATCGCTTTCAGATCGTGGCTAAAGTAAGAAAGGCTGGGGAGTAGTTCCGTCGTAAAGATCTCTCGCCAGGCCTTCAGAGCCAATGCGAGATAATCGATTACAATGCCGATCCCCATCGAAGCTAGAAGAACTCCCGCCGCTGTCCCTCCTTTTTCACCCGTCACCAGGATCTCAGTAGTAGCGGTCGCCTCTGGAAAGGGGAGCTTCCCATGCATTTCGGAAACAAAATACTTACGGAAGGGAATCAGCAGGCAAACGCCGAGGACAGCACCCAGAAAAGGAACCAGGAAGACCTGAAAAAAGCTGGACCTCTCCTCGAGCTGCAAAATGAAAATTGCCGGCATCACAAAGACCGAACCACCGACAATGATCCCGGCTGTGGCTCCAAGAGTGACCACCTGCAGATTCTCGAGCAGGGTCGATGCTCGTCGCGCAATGGCCGAAAAGCCAACCGCCAGGATCGCGATCGGGATAGCTGTCTCAATTCCCTGCCCCAACTTCAAGGCAATGAAGGCCGCAGCTGCCGAGAAGAGCACGGTCATAGCCAGACCCAACAACACAGACCGCGTTGAAACCTCAGGCACGGGCTTACCCGCCGGCACAAGGGGTTCGTATTTCTCACCCTCCCTCAAAGGACGGTAGGCATTTTCGGGAAGACCGCGGATAGGATCAGGTTTAGTCGAATCGGCCATTGGCCGTGAATTCTAACAGGCACCGACGCGCTGCTCCAGCGCACCCGAAGCTAGAACTTTGAATGCAGACCAGTACACCAAGAAAGAAGGGCTGTTTTCGCTTGGTACCTTGGTGGTGAATTCTTGAATTGTCCCTGCTTATAGAATCAGGGTTTTTCGCGTTCCTGGCGGAGTGGGGAGTTACCCAAACCGGGCCAAATCCGGCTAACCCCGAAGAGAGCCCGTATCAGAATCCAGCACGCGGTAACCACCCAAACCCAAGTCAAAGCGCCCGGATCATCCACATCGAGCATAAAGAGTCCCCCAATGCCGACCACGGTAGCAACGATCACCGCATTCCTGAGAAAACGGAAATCTCCGCTCCCCCAGTGGATTCCGTCCGTGGCAAAGGAGAGGGCATTTAAGGGCTGTGACAGTGCAGAGATGCCCCAGGCCGGAAAGAACACTCCTATTGCTGCGGTTGGCAGCAGCAGCTCAGCGGCCAGGTTCCGTCCTACCCACATCCCCACACCCAGAAGAACACCAAAACCAAGGCTCCATAAGCAAACCACCCTGGCCACACGTCGCGCCTGCTCCAGTGATCGAGCTCCCACGAAATACCCCACGAGGCTCTGTCCCGTAATGGCAAATGCGTCCAGAAAGAGTGCGGTGAAAATCCAGACTTGCCGGATGGCTTGATGGGCCGCTCCTGTCTCCGCACCGATTCTGGTAGCAGTCCGAGTTGCCAGGAGCAGGAAGAGCGTCAGCAGCCCGGTTCGTACGAACAGGTCACCCCCAATCCGCACTAACGGCCACACCTCACTTACCCGAAGCCGTTCCGAAATTCCGACCTTCCGAAACACAACCCAGACACACCAGACGTCACCCAGCCAGTGGCTGACCGTGCTGGCCAGAGCAGCACCTGCGATTCCCAGCTGTGGAAAGGGACCGAGCCCGAAGATCAGAACCGCATCCAGACCGATGTTCAACAGGTTAACACCAGCTGCCACAAACAATGGAGTTCTCATGTCCTGCAGACCTCTCAAAATACCGAAGGCGGTCAGGGTCGCCAGAACGGCAGGAGCCCCCAACCAACGAATCTGCAGGTATTCAACGGCCAACTCCCGCATTTCTCCTGTCGCGCCCATTGCTGATGCTATTGAACTACTGCCTAACACCCCCCCGAGCGCAAGAGCCACCCCAAACAACCCACTCAACCAGAGTGCCAGAGTCGCTACACCAGCGGCCCTTCCCGAATCCTGTCTTCCCAGCGCTTGAGCCACCTCCGTCTGACTCCCGATGCCCAGGAAATTAAATATCCAGAAAACGCTCGATAGAGCGATCGCACCGACTCCCAGTGCAGCGAGCGGAACGGTACCCAGCCGGGCCACAAAACCGGTATCGACTAGCCCCGTGAGCGGTTCAGCGATCAGCGACAGTAAGACAGGGAAGGAAAGTGTGGCCAGAGTTCGATGTGGAGATTCCAGGAATGGATGCTCTGGCGGGCGCTTCTGCTCGTTATTCAAGGTTCCAGTCACTCAGGAACAGTATAAAAACAGTATTGTCGAGCGCAACTTATCGAGTGTTCAACGCGTTCATGACCGCCTGGATGGAGGAGCCGTAATCTTCAGGTGTCAGGTGGAAGGGGGTAGGTTTCGGGTGTCAGGTTTCAGGTAAGATAACCACCAAGGCACTAAGGACACTAAGCGGAAAAGGCTCTTCTTTCTTGGTGATCTTGGTGCCTTTGTGGTAAAGCCCTGGGTGCCGGGATCTTGGATCTGGCGGTCTCCTGCCTCGGGTTAGCCGCCGGCCTGGCCGGCTGGTCCATCCGGGCTTCGAGGTTCGAGTGAGAACTGGTCCAGCACGCTCCCATCCGCCCGGAAGACACTGATTTCACAACGGCGCGGCGTCACGGTCATCACACAGTAATGATCAACGCTTTCGGCGACTTCGGCGTAACGGTTCTCCTGAATCGGATAGAGAGGTGCACCAGCCCCACCAGTCGTGACGTAAATGGGGCCGTCACCCGGCTCGACGACCTTTGCGTCCCGAATCGGCTTCGTCCGAAAGTAGTAGTGATCGTGGCCCTGCCAGGCGATGTCCACCCCCTCCCGCTCGAATAGCCCAGACCACGCGTCGCGGACGTCCATATTTCCGTCTCCGCGGCTTGGGTGACCCGCATACGCCGGGCGATGGAAGAAGGCGAAGACCCAAGGCTTGGAAGAGTTTGCGAGATCATCCTCCAACCACTTAGCCTGCGCTTCAAGATCAACTTCAGTATTGAGAACCACCCAGTGAGCTGGGCCGTAGTCGAAGCTGTAGCACTGCTCCTTGAGGCCATCCGGCCCGTTCGTAGGCAGCGCGAAACTCAGGAAATAGATGGGTGATTGGCGTTCGTGATTTCCCAGACACGGCATCAGTGGAATGCGGTCAAAAACCAGTCGAGCTTCTTCAAACCAGCTGTCCCAATCCGCCATATTGTAGCCATTCGCGACGAGGTCACCGGTGTTGATGATGAAGGCCGGCTCCTCCTCGGCACTGGTGTTAACGATGTGACTCCATACATCCATCCGATTGCGGGAGTCGCCTAGCGCAACGACTTTCAGGCTTTCCTCGGGCTGACGCGCCATTCGAATAAACCGTGTTTCACTCCAACCCCGGTTCGACCCGTTTCCCACGCGGTAGGCATATTGAGCGCCGCTCTCCAAATCGCTGAATTCAAGTTCGTGGCCACGGAAAGAGCCTAGATTCCCGTAGTGTTCGACACTGCTGCCCGTGAGCTTGCGCACTGCTGAAGAGTTCCAATCTACTTCAGACGTTTCGTCTGCCGAGCTGACCTCCAAGACCATCGCCTCGCTACCGAGTGTAGCGACATCGGTTCGCCAGGTAACGCGTCGTTCTCGATCGGGATCATCGCCCAGAGTAAGCATCACATGATCAGGTTGCTCCGTCGCAGGAAATCGAACATCATTGACGACTCGATCGTGAGTTTCAGTCGCGCGCCCGGTCAGATCATAAACCTGGAGTCTATAATTGTACGGATCAACTTGGACGAGCCGCCGGTTTTCCCGATCCAGCAGGATCTGAGGACACCAGAGCGTTTGTCCTGGTTGTGATCCTCGGCTCCCAATCTGGTTCAGGGTTGTCCAATCGGGATCGAGAACCTTCAGGCTGTCATCTCGGTCTGTGACGTAGATACGTCCCAAGTCATCTACCGCGACACTTCTAAGTTCCCCCTCCTCGGAAACGGCGACCTGATTGAGCAGGTTTCCTCCCCGGTCAAAGACCACCACCTGTCCCCAGGAACGAGCAGCAACGTAAAGGTTGCCGTCAGGTCCCAGAGTCATTGAGCGACATCTTGGTGAAGGATCTCCGGGAAGGCTCCAGACTTCCAGTGCCTGTCCCTGAGAGTCGAAGACGCTCACTTCAGAATCGGTCAGAGCCAGAATGCGACCCTGCCGATCGACGGCCAGCGCACGTAACGTTCCTGACAGGTCTGGGAGTGGAATCTGGCGAGCATCCTGGCCCTCAATCTCCCACACCGACGAGACCCCTCCTATGTAGAATCTCCCTCGGGAAGCAGTCAGGGCTCGAACAGTCTGAAGCTCAACTCCAGGAGCGACTGAAGTTCCATCCGTAGAACTGTAGTAGCGGATAGAGGAGACCTGTCCATCCAGGTCGAACCAGGTCATTCGGCGCAATCGGTTGTCTGCGACTACGACCGCTCCCTGCTGATCAATGGCGGCTGTTGCCACTTGTTGAAACTGCCCGCTCCCCTCACCATAACCTCCCACAATCAGAGCAGGCTGATCCGGAAGAATGACTTCCTCGGGTCCACCAAACCACTGGCACCCGGAAAGGATGATCAGCAGGCAACAGGTACTCCATTTCAGTGTCCTTACAGGCTGGGTCATGGGTTGTCTCCAAGTAATCCATCAAATCCCATTATGCTGGGCCGAAAATCACGTCGAATATGGCTGGAGATTGTAGGGGGAGGCACCGTGAGCGTCATAATGATGACTTGTATACTCTTTCCTACACGCCCAACTCGGCGAAAATAGGTTATAAGTTAAAGGAACAGCGCGCTTGACTTCTAGGTGCGTCTAAAGCGGAAACTCGACATTCCGAAGGAGTTCGAATGATTGCCACATTGACTCGTTTCTTGTCTGCCCGGGCGCAGTCTACAAAGCGAGGGGTCCTCACGATTACGGTCGTTCTCCTGTCTGTCGCACTCGAGCTCCCCGGCGCGACGGTCCAGGGAAAGCCGAAACAGCTCTCCGAATGGCAGTGGGAGGGAGTTCAGCGACTCGTAGCACTCGGAGACATCCATGGGGCGTTCGCTACGTTGAAGTCGCTTCTGATTGAGACAGAATTGACTGACTCGAACCTCAACTGGATCGGCGGGACGGATCACCTGGTCTTGTGTGGAGATCTGATTGACCGTGGGCCCCACGACAAAGCCGTTCTTGACCTGCTGATCGAACTCCAGAAACAGGCTCGGAAGAAAGGTGGGCGGGTACACGCTGTACTTGGAAATCATGACGTCATGAACCTGGTGCGGGACTTCCGCTATGTTTCCGAGCAGAGTTTCGCAGACTTCGCGGAAGATGAGAATCAGAAGGATAGAGACCGTGCCTGGAAACAGTTCAAGATAGTCTACGCTCGGGATAAAGCCGCAGAGCCGGATCTGAGGAGGGCGTTTGAAGAGCGCTACCCTCCAGGTTTCTTCAGTCGCATTGAAGCGTTTGGACAAGGAGGGAGGTACGGTTCTTGGCTGATCAACTTGCCCGCCGTCGTAAAGGTCAATGGTGTCGTATTTGTGCATGGCGGACTCACACCAGAAGTTGCACAGCGGGGCATCGATGGGATTAACCGAGTGTTCTCACGAAGCCTCAGCAACTTTCTAGAGTCTGCCGGTGCAATCGCCCAGATTACAAAGCTCCCTCCCCGGTTTTCGGATTACCACAGCACGGCTCGCTGGTTGGTGGAAAAGGCGGAAAACGAAGGTCAGTCTTCTGTACCCATCGCGATGTTAACGGCAGCGCGAAGCCTCCTTAGCGAACTTGACGGTCTTCCCTTTTCCACCAATGGCCCCCTTTGGTATCGAGGCAACTCCCTGGAGAATGAACGTGCTGAACGAGAACGAGTCACAAAGGTACTTGAACTGCTTGACGCGCGGAAAATGATGGTCGGGCATACTATTACGCTCCCAAGAGTCCCGACTACCCGTTTCAACCAACAAGTAATTCGTGGCGATGTTGGAATGGCATACGGAGGCGGGGCTTTCGCAGTACTTTTTGAAGGCAACTCAGTGGTGGCTTTCGACTTAGCCAAAAAGGAACCGAGAACACTTATGGCTGAAAAGCCCCAGGGTCAGGGGTGGGCACGTGGTTACGTGCACCTTTCGGATCCCCAAATGGAGGGGATCTTGAAGGGCGGCCAATTGGTAAAGCGCACGCCGATAATAAGAGGAGAACAGAGCGGTGAACTCTGGGAGATAACACTGGATAAGACACGCTTGCGAGGCCTATTCAAAGATGTTGAACTGAGTATCGGGGATCAATCCTGGCGCTATCAACATGAGGTTGCAGCTTACCTCCTCGACCGCAGGATCAACTTGGACATGGTGCCTGTCGCGGTGATTCGGTCAGTCGATGGAAAAGAGGGATCTCTCAGGGTTCTAGTTGAATCCGCGGTTGATCTTGTATCTATCCGATCGTACGAGGGACTTGAGGGAAAAGAAAGAGAAGAGACCATCGCG
>JAUWTT010000470.1 GCA_030614585.1 Acidobacteriota bacterium | reverse complement strand
TGGACGCTTGGCTGGAATCTGTGGGAGCTCGGATGCCGGTTGAACAGTCGGAAGGGTGACCGGGATAGTGGAGTGTGCGTGTTATTGGGCCTTCTGTATAACCCGTTCGCACTTCGAACTTCGAACTTCGAACTTCGTTTTGCACGATCTCTCTTCTGGGCAACACACCCTACAGCCGAGTTAACCGGGGCTGCCCACGGTCTACAATTTTACGATCTGATATCCTGACCCGAAGGAGAAACACATGTTGCATCGCCGCCTCATCAATTATTGCTTGGCTACTCTGTTGGCCTGTCCACTGCTTTTTGCACCAGCTCAGGCTCAGACAACGATTGGGTTCGTGCTTGACGGACCGTGGGAGAGAAACCAAGAAGCTCGACGGCTGATTGAAGCCGGAATTGAAGAGGCCCTTGGAAATCCAAGAGTGGCATTCCCGGCTGCGAAGCGGGTGACAGGCAGTTGGACAAGGACATCGGTTGCCAGTGCCTTCAATCGTCTGATTGAAGATCCCGATGTTGACCTTGTGATTACGCTGGGCTTGTTGTCTTCTCACGAAGCAGTTTTGCGTGGGCCCATGCCGAAACCCGTAATTGCGTCGCGAGTCATCGGCTCCGAAATACTTGACATTCCCTCGAAGGACTCGAACGTTGGACGAGTCAGTGGGGTCCAAAACCTCACCTACATCACGGTGGAGGACCTGGACCTGCGTCAAAGTATCACCGAATTCCAGAAGTTTGGACGCTTTACGAAGGCAAGTATCCTTGTCTCTGAAGCGTTCAGAGACCTGGCTCCCAATTTGGAGGGGATTCTGCAAGAAGAGCTTGCGAAGAGTGGCGTCTCCGCTTCGCAAGTGGTTTTCGTTGGAAACTCGGTGGTGCCTGCTCTATCGGCGATTGCCCCCAATACCCAAGCTGTGATTCTGACTCTTCTACCGCAGCTCGATCTTGAGGACTATGCGAGCTTGCTGGGTGTGCTGCGGAACAGGCGCTTGCCTGTGTACTCCGTGGGTGGAAACATTTTTGCACAACTCGGTGCGCTTGCCGGCTGGGGGCCTGCGGACTCCGTCGATGAATTTGCCGCACGGATAGCTTCAAACGTTGTACGAATTATTGGCGGGGACGAAGCGGGAGAGCTTCCGGTAGAGCTCAGCGTAAAACCTCGGCTTGCGATCAATGTCGAGACGGCCGGGGTGCTGGGCATCGGACTTAGTGATGAATGGCAAGATGCCCTGTTGGTGTTTAACACTCTCGACTTGGGAACAGGATCACCGTCGATGATGGGCATGTCTGATCAGGTTCCGACAGCGGCACCTCGTGTTTCGCCCCAGCGGTTGACCCAGGAACAGATCAAGCGGGAACAGGCGAAAACGGCGGCTGAGATCCGGAAGCGCATCTTTAAGTTACGAAACTTCTCAGCATTTGACGCTGTCAGCCCCAAGCTGGTTGGAGTAGACGAAATCGTCCTCCTCGGGTACGTCTATAAACCAGGGTTGAAGCGAGACCTCGAGAACACCGTCGGCTCCATCAAGAGGATTGACACGGTAGACAACCAGATAGAGGTTCTTCCTCCCTCACAGAACGATGACGAAATCCGAGTGGGAGTTTTCAGGGCGATTTATGGGCACCCGTCCCTGAGCCGGTATCTCCCCAAAAGCAGCAAAGCGGGTGCCTTTGAAGGAAGCGTGGCTGTGAGTGTGGATGGCGAGTTCTTCCCTCGCGGCCCACACCCGATTCAGATTTTGGTCAAGCGCGGCGATGTTGCTCTAATCGGTAGAGTTTCTTCGGCATCGCATCGGCAGATCGCAGACACTCAAGCGAAGTCTGTTCCAGGTGTTAGCTCTGTGGAGACCTATCTTAGGGTTGTTTCGAAATAAGGGTCTTGGGCCTGGGGTCTTGAGGATTGAGGATTGAGGTTTGAGGTTTGAGGTTTGGATTCCCACAGCTCAAGAATCTCACGTCGCTTGACCAAATCTTCTTGCATGTCTAGACTCCCTCCTAAGCAAAGTTCCACGGAATCCCTCAGTTTGAGAGGAAAGCTCCTTATGAAGAAGTTACTCTATATGGCCACTCTTCTAGCGGTCTCGATACCCTCCCAGCTGCTTGCGCAGCAGGATTTCTCAAAGGTTGAGATCGAAAGCACCGAGGTCAGGAAAGGAATCTACATGTTAACCGGATCAGGCGGAAACATGGGCCTTTGCGTCGGGGAAGACGCAACCTTTCTGATCGATGATCAATATGCGCCCCTCACCGATGGGCGACCTCTTTTTTAGAGCCCGCTTTCCCTTTATCGATCTTTCCGCCGGAGGCTCGTTTAATGGAATGATCGCTGCTTCGGAACAGCTCCTCAAGCTGGTTGACGATGAGACTAAGATCATTCCTGGACACGGCGAACTGGCGACAAGATCTGACCTCATCGAATACCGAGACATGCTTCTCCAGGTGAATGAGCGGGTAACGCCGTTGATCAAAGCCGGAAAGACTGAGGCAGAGGTGGTTGCGGCTAAACCATTAGCTGATTCACCCTCTGGGGAGAAGGCTTCCTGAACGCAGACAGCTTCTTGAAGATTGTCTACCAGAGCCTGAAAAGCGAAGCAAACTAAGCCGCGAATCTCTCACCGCTAAGACATCAAAGAATCAAGGGGGCCTCTTCGTGGCGCCCGAGTTTCGCTTGGGAGTCCACACCTTTCCGCGTCTTACCGTGAGCGTCGGCTATGAATTCTAGCCGGCTCTCGGAAGTCTCTGCAGAAATCGCGCGTATCCGCAAGGATCAGACCTCCTTACTTCTGGGAAGTTAAGGTGACACCATTTTCCGGTGGGTCGAGGGGGTGAGTGACGAGTTCGTAGGTCAAGGTCAAGTCGGTTCCGGGGTAGACCATATCCATTTCGTTGAGCTGATCACAGAGCTTTAGCAGGCGTCTATCGGTGGCGGGCCGGGAGGCGGGGTGCACCCGGACACGCAGGCGTTTCCGGTCGGGCTCGGGGATGATGTCGGCGGCGGTACGAAAGAGGGCCTGAAGGATGGCTCTGGCGGCTGGGGAGTCGGTGTGCGGGTCGGTCAGCAGCGGCACCATGGCTGTTTCGGCGCGATAGGCAACCATGCGCACGGTGTCGATGAGGTGGCGGCGGGTGGGGCCCAGTCGCTGGAACCGGTGCTGCTCGGGGAGTTCATCCCACCTGATGTGGTATTTGGTGTCGCTGAGTTCCTGCTTCACCTGCTTGAGTTCCTCCTCGTAGTATTCGATTTGCTCCAGCAGTTCGGCTTTGCGCCGGGTCCATTTCTGGAATCGGGCCGGGGGGCTTTCGGGTGCTGGATGCACCGTCCAGGCAGCGAACCTGGCGTTGCGTCTGTTTAACTTTCCCTTGAGTGAGTTGCGGCGCTGGTTCAAGTCCCGCCAGTCAGGGTTGATCACCCGTTCGGTGTCAGGAAGCGGCTCTGTTGCATATTCGGTAAGTAGGTCTAAAGCAAAGTGTTGCCTCATGTATCTGAGGAAGTTTTCCTGACACCATCGGGTGAACAGACGGGCCGCGATATGGGTGTGAGGGAGGGCGAACGCGGTGCTGATCAGGCTGACCTGGTGGTCGCTTTCGGTCAGTTTGCGGACCTCGCGCACCCAGGTTGCCTCTTTCCCCGAACCCACCCGAGTTCCCCTCTCGGCCAGTGACAGGGTGACGCTATGCCCGTCGGGCATAGTGAAAACCTCCTGGCGGAACCATTCCACGGGCCAGGTGCCTTGAGGGTACTTGTGGTAGGTGATGCAGGCGATGCGGTGCCGGGTCCACATATCGCGGAAAAAGCCCGGACTGTATCCTTCGCGATCAAATACCAGCACGAAGCGACAGTCGTACGGGTGGTCCTGGAGTTGCTGTGGGGAAGGCTGTGCGGGGACATCGTCCAGCAGGCGAGGGACAATATCGGTACGAAGCGTCTCCAGCAAACCGGGGTCCGCCACCTTTTCCACCACGAAGAACGGGAGACCCAGGGCATCGTTGACCCAGTAATCGGTGGTTCCTCGTAGACACAGACGCTGACGCGGGACGTAACGCCGAGGCAGGGCGGTCTG